>CAZSGT010000008.1:0-3146 GCA_964606215.1 uncultured Lachnospiraceae bacterium | reverse complement strand
CACCGCTTGCTGCGCCTGGGTCTATCTGCAGATTCTCTCCTCCAAAGTTTAAATCTACCTCCGGCATCGGCGCACCTGCTCCACCGAAATCGGTCTGCAGGTTCTCCCCTCCAAATCCTAAACCAGCCGAAGCCGCATCAGCTCCGCCTGCTGGCATAACCATCGAACCCATGTCTCCTGCCGGAACGACAACTGGACCAGAGAACTGGCTGTTATCTCCAAACCCATATTCTGATGTGCTTCCATAGGTATCCATGCTGGCGTCTGCCACCCCGCCTGCCGGTACAATCGTCGGACCAGAAGGCTGACTAATGTCTCCAAAGCTAAGCTCGCCAGCAGCAAGTCTTGCGGCTTCTTCTTCCGCTGCCTTTCTTGCCGCTTCTTCTTCCGCTGCTTTTCTTGCCGCCTCCTCTGCAGCCCTTTGCGCTGCCTCTTCTTCGGCTTTTCTTGCTGCCTCCTCTGCAATACGTCTATCCCACTCTTCCTTCTCCCGCTGTTCGCGTTTTCTCCGCTCCTCTTCCTGTCTGGCAAGCTCTGCCTCTCTCGCCTCGCGCTGCTTCCGCTCTTCCTCAGCCTGCAGCTCTCCGGTAAGATCTTTCAGCTCGTACTCAAGATCCCGGATAATCTCCTCAATGCGTTCTTTCTCCTCGAGGTTCTTATTGTATTCATGACTCTGCCTATCTAACTTTCTCTGAATCTCGTCAATCTGTCTCTCCAGACGCGGAATATCTTCTCTCTGAGCCTTGCAGCTCTCCACATTCTCAATATTCACATTGCTGTCCGCAGAACTTACATTATTTAAAAATGTAAGAACTACTTCGATATGCCTTAAGTCTTTTTGAATCTGTTGAATTTGCTGATGTTTCTGTTCTCTTTCCTTTATCAAATCATCAGAAGAAGACATTTTACTGGTAATATTTGCCAGCTTCTCCTGCTGCTGACTCAATTTTGCACGGATTTTACGCTCTTCCTTTTCGTTGCGGTTGCCGCCAAATCCAAAAGCCATGTTCTGTCACCTCTCCTCTTCCTTACAATCTGATTGCTTTCAGTTTTTCCAATTCTTTCTGACCGCCCTCGGCGATAAAAAATGCTTCTACATTAATCGCCATCTCCTTGCCATCCCATAATTTATGGCAAAATGTATTTAAATCCGTAAAGGAACTGGTTAAAACCTTATCTTCCACATGACGTACAAACTCATCAATCGTAGTAAACTGCTGTCCCTCGAACTCCAGAACACTCATACTTACCATGGTAAATACTAACAGGAAAATATCAATAATCGTCTCTCTTGATACCTGTGTATTGCCGGTCTGAAACTCTTCTTCAATCTGCTGTGCACGGATAATCGCCGACTTACGTCCTGGCATCTCCTTTCGCACAAACTCGGAAACAAGACCCAGTTTAAATAATTCTGCATATTCAGAAATCGGACCATAGCTGGTATCACACACGTCATCATCCAAAAGTAACGCCTCATATAATCTTCCGGCAAGCTTATCCAGCGATTCATAATGGTGTGCTTTCCAATGAAGACCAGGTGCTGAAGAAGGCATTGGCTTTTCGTCGGCTTCATCCATCTCTCCGGTGGCTCCTTCGGCGTTGGCCTCATCAATCCACTGGCAGACTTCCTCATAGGACCAACGTACATACTGGGTAGGGTCCTCTTCCTTCGTTCCAATCTCTTTATATGTCAGACCCCAGATTAACTCTTTTAACTTGCCCGGCATATCATCCGGCATCTTAAAACGGGTATTGAGGTTGATACTCGCCATCTTCTTCGGGTCTGCATCTTCTGGCATCTCTGCAGATGGGTGCTCGCCCGTAAACAACTCATAAATAATTACGCCAAAAGAATAATAGTCCGAAATCTTCAGCGATACATTTCCAATAATACACTCCGGAGCACTATAAATATGGGTAATTCCGGAACGGGTCGCCACTGCTTCCTCTCCTTCGAGAATCGAACTGACACCAAAATCAATTAAAACAATATCGTCTCCATTCAACATTAAGTTGGACGGCTTTAAATCTCTATGTACAATATCCGCCTTGGTATGAAGCTCATACAACGCCTGATTGATTCCGGGAATAATCTTCGTGCGCATCTCATCATAGGTAAATGTATGACCGTGAAGACTTCCTTCCTTATAATACTCCATAATCTCATATGTTTTATCATCATATGTCCCGACTTCATATAGCTTGGCAAGATTCTTGGATGGATTCTTGAGCAATACATCAATCACGTTCTGCTTCAGGGAGTCTTCTTCCCTGTAAATCTTAAATACATATTCCTTTTCATCTTTCTGGCAAATATATAATACTGCTTCACCGGATGTAGTATTAAGAGGATTTTTAATCGTATACCCATTGACCATATGTCCTGTTAAATTTTCAATATCCATGCTGCCAGCTCCTTTCCAGTATATCTCTGTCTCTTATTATATGTTCTTTCTTCACAATGGAGACAGTCCGCTAAATTATATTATATAACATTTTGCACAAAAATACAACACTGTGCGAGTGCTTTATTTAGCATTTCGCAACAGTGCTGCATGGCATTCCCCTTTATATCAGTCATTTGTCCTAATAACCAGCATCCTCTCCGCCCTGATACATTGAATCCGTACCATCTCCAGAGCCTTCTCCCTCTGTTCCACCCGCAGATTCTGCGTAATCTGACAGGGAGGTATTCTGCCCGTCAAAATTTCCGGAATACACTTCATTCCAAAACAGAGTAGAATTGTAATACTGATATCCCCCCAGATAATCTTCCGGATTAAACTCTTCTCCATATAAGAAGTGGCGAAGCGCCTGGGCATTCATGCTCCGGCTTGCCAGAACAACTTCACTGGTTACGCTGGAATTACCGAGGATGACATCACCGGGCACATAGGAATTCTCAATCGGCACACGGAATGTCTCCAGATTCTCAAACTGCAGCTGGGCAGCCAGCTTTACATAGTCAATGATTTCCTCTTTTGTCAAGTCCGTTTTAATATACTCCAAATCTTCATATGCAATGCCCAGTAAATCTACCAGTCCCATTTCCTTGTATTTTTCAAATACCTTTTCCAGCACCATCCGCTGTCTGGCAGTACGTCCAAAATCATCGGTCTCTCCTGTGATACAGGAAACATATC
>CAZSGT010000007.1:0-16493 GCA_964606215.1 uncultured Lachnospiraceae bacterium | reverse complement strand
ATTTTCCCTTTATCTTTTTTTGCAAATAGCATGTCACATAGCGACCTTTTAAGCTGGCGGGGACAATCTGAAAATCAATCAGGGAAAGTTTTTTCAAAGTAAAATATTTGTAAGTATTTTTTCCAGTTCCTGATTGAAAGTATGTGGTATCTGATTTAATATTCTTCACGTTATCTGGATATACAAACATGGTGATTGTCCCGACATCCACATCTTCCGGAACATATACATAATATGTTTTATCTTTTTTCACATTATACATACCATATGGATACCCATCTGTATAAAAACCATGTGAATCAATTCTCTCTTTTTTCGGAGTCAGAAAATATAAATTTTCACAACGCCACAAAAGCGTTCCATCTACCGGGGAAAACACGGGAATATATTTTCCCGCAGATTCCTTTGTGAAGTAATATGCTGGTGCATCTACATCCCACAATCCATTTTTTTTAGGAAGAGGATCTGCATTTACAATTTCTATTTTGTCCACATTTGTTGTTTTCGGCGGCAGTATAACTTCTTCTGCCTGGACGCTAATCTGGGGAAAAAATAAAATAAATACTATCCCCAGTATCATTCCTGTGAATTTCCATACTCGTTCTTTCATATGATTTCTTCACTCCTTTATACCACTTACAATTCGGAAAATTAACATTTGTACTTATCTTTCTGGTGACTTCTCTTCATAATCTCTGCTAATTATTCGTAGATGATTTAATACTGTTGCATTTGTAACCCCTGCAGACCATGCATAAAGCTCCAGTCTTATAGCTCGATAATATGGTCCCTGCGGTCCTTCATAGTAGTAGGTTCCATCTGTATCTCCCGATGCATGAAAATCATGCATCACAGGCACATCCTTTCGTTTGCCCTGAAATCGATAAATATTATTCCTCTGCACCCGATATGCCATCACGAATCTCCGTGGTTCGAAGGATGGATCGTCAGCTTCTTTGTTCGGATTACCATGTGTTATTCTCGTCCATTTAAATGGGATATATTGTAAAGTAGAATGAGAAAACACATCTGTTGCAGTATGCATAGCTATTCCATATACAAATGCTTTTCTATCCTTGTTTGTAGAAAATGACTTTATTTTTTCATCCATACCTTTAAACCCTTGTCGAATTGCTTTATAACTTGTATCTGTTAATCCTTTGCATCTTGCAACATTTTTATAATCTTTCCCTTTTCCATATGCTTCAGCAATATTGATAATAAAATGATAGCTTGCCACATAATTTACGCCTTCTTCGCTTAATGTTTGAAAATAGCCATGAAAATCTGGATGGTCAAACATATCCTTCACCCCGGATTCCTTTTTATCCGGATATACGGCACCTTGTTTCATAGCAGGCAAATTGATATTTTTATCATCCAAATATTTGGTATGTCCCCCCCACCGCCAACTTCCTTTTACCACTTCCTTCTCATTTTCTTCTAACTTTTCCACATCCTCACTATTATCAAACACCTGTATTACCGTATCATTTTCAGGAACTTCTATTTCTTTTTCTGCTTCCATCTGCTGTTCTACCGTTTTGTAAGTATTTTCGGCGTATGCATAATCAACCAGCCCATAACCGGATTCATGGGCATCTCCAAGGGAATGTGCACTTTCATCAAGAAGTGTTCGGATAAAATAAGCAGATTTGGTTGTATCTTTTGCCCAGAGCAGACTTGCAACGGCAGCTACATGAGGTGCCGCCATACTGGTGCCAGATGCCACCATGTCCTCGCCGAAAGCTCCGGTTACCCGGACAGCTTCACCTGGTGCAACGAGTTCAAGCGATTCACCCTGTGCGCTGAATTCGCTGACGGTTCCCTGGGCATTTACAGAACCGACAGCAAGAACTTCAGGAAAAGCTGCGGGGTATTCCACCGTTCCCGTGTTTTGTGTTGAGTCCTCGTCATTTTGAACATTTGCCATATCTGGAGCTGTACATGCATTGTTTTCTCCCCCGTTTCCAGCAGCAGCTATGACGAGGATACCTTTGTCTGTTGCTTCCTTGATGGCGTTTTCAAGTGCTAAGGAGTATTGCGGTGTACCAAAACTCATGTTAATGATTTGTACATCTTTTTCAATTGCCCAATGAATACCCTCAATAATTCGACTGAGCGGCGCCTGGTTGTTTTCATCTAGAATCTTAGCCGAATAGAGCTCGACCTCTGGATTGATTCCCGTTGCAGTTTCTCCCTGCCTTGTTTTTCCGGCAATAATTCCGGCAATGGCGGTGCCATGACCGGTTTCATCAATGTACATGGTAGTGAAATCTTCCTGTCCGGGAATAAGATTAATTTGTTCTGCTATCTGGATGTTGTCGAGATAGTCTACCCCGGAGTCAAGAATAGCAATTTTAATTTTTTGTTTTGTAACCTCTTCACCTGTAGTATGGATGATTTTCATGTTCCAGTTGTAGTCTTTTCCAACATTTTTATACGTTGGCTTTGCACTGTTTTTCTTGTTTTGATGTAGGTTTTGCTTTTTTGTATTGAGTACTTTCTTATCCTTTGAAACTTTTGTACTTTTCACTTTGAAAGCACTTCCTTCGAGTACAACGTCTTTTTCAATGGAAAGCACACTTTTTTCCTTTTCTAGTTTTTGTATTTCTTTTTCAGTTAAGTCCGCAACAAAAACCCCTTGTTCTATCAGTTCTTCATTGATATGCCCAATAGTACTTTCCGATAATACGTTGTATTTATCCATAAGTGTCTGGACGGCGTTTTCGTTTTTTGTGGTGATGATATAGCTTGTTTCTTGTACACCGTTTTTTTGTTTTGTATCAGTTTCAGTTCTCGTTTTATAAATACTCTTATTTGCCTCCACCGTTTCATCGTTGCCTTGTTCTGCAGCGACAACATTCTCATATGCAGAACAAAACCAAGGGGATATCGTTGAACCAATCAACATCCCTGCCAATAGTATTGCACCTGTCCCTTTCCATCTTTTCATAGATTCCTCCGTTTTCTGTGTGGCGGGATACTATCAATACGCATATGGATATATTAGCCAAAAATGCCCATCCATTTACGGATGGGCTACGATATATGTTATATGTATACAAAGTGTACTGTCCCATCCTACTAATCCTACGCTGATTTCACCCCAGTTATATCTCTATTTGCACTTCTTCTTGGAAAAATTTTACAGTATATAGTTTATTTTGTCAATATTTTTTCCAAAAACCATCTCATCAGACAGAACAAAAGTTTATAACGTCAGACAAATTATTGTATCTTTTTTTGCATTGCAGCCAGCAAACTGCTATAATAACGGTAAGAAATACGTTTTGTATTCCAGCTTATTATATCAAAAATCTTTACGGCGAAAGGAACGAAACCCATGAGTTTGAACGCCCCTTTAATAGAACAGCTTTTTCACGAATTATCTTTATACCCACAGGTGGAGGCAATTGCCCTTGGCGGCTCCCGGGCAGGCGACAGCTACGACGAGACATCCGACTATGATGTATACGTGTACTGCACAGAGCAGATTCCTGAAGAAAGCCGCAAAAATCTCCTCGCCGGATTTTGCAGCGTGATGGAAATTGGCAATCATTTTTGGGAATATGAAGATAACTGTACATTAAAAAATAATATAGACCTTGATATTTTATACCGCAATTTAGATGCATTTCTTGCAGGCGTCTCTGATGTAGTTTTCAACCATCAGGCGCAAAACGGCTACACCACCTGCATGTGGCATAACTTAAAAGCCTGCAAGATTATTTATGACAGAGACGGACGTTTGGCGGACGCCAAAAATAAATACGCCGTCCCATATCCATTCGAACTTAAGAATAATATTATCGCGCGGAATATGAAATTACTGCGCCACTCCCTGCCTGCATATGAGCATCAGATTCAAAAAGCATTAAACCGGACAGACCTTGTCAGTCTGAACCACCGGACAACAGAGTTCATGGCTTCCTATTTTGATGTTATATTTGCATTAAATGAGATGACGCATCCCGGCGAAAAAAGACTGGTGGAGCTGTGTCTGAAAAACTGTGTGATTCTCCCACAGCATTTTGAACAGAATATTACGCTTCTATTTCAGGATTTATTTGCTGCTCCAGATAGAGTGGAAGAAGATTTGAATCAGTTGATAACGGAATTGGAAAACGTACTCTCTGCTACCGGGACCAGACCAGACATTCCACACAAAGAATCATAATTCCTCTACTTCTCCACATACTCTCCAAACTTCCGAAAACGTTCATAACGTTTCGCCAGCAATTCATCCGTCGTTTTTTCACGCAGCTCCGCTAACTTCTCTTCCAACGCCCCGGCAATGGCATCCGTGACAAAGGAAAGATTGTTCTCAATGCCCTCCTCGGGCTCTGGAAATACTTTGTCTACCACATGATTTGTAAGCAAATCTCTGGCGGTAAGTTTCATCAGGTCTGCCGCCTCATCGGCTCTGGCGGCATCCCGCCACAAAATACTGGCAAAACCCTCGGGAGACAACACCGCATACATGCCGTGCTGCAACATCCAGACTTCATCTGCAACTGCAAGAGCCAGAGCGCCGCCGCTGCCGCCCTCCCCAATAAATATACTGATAATCGGCGTCTTCAAGCCTGCCATCTCCATCAGATTCCGGGCAATCGCCTCGCCCTGTCCCCGCTCCTCTGCGCCAATGCCGCAATACGCCCCGGCAGTATTCACCAGGGTAATGACCGGTCGGTGAAACTTCTCTGCCTGCCTCATCAGGCGCAGTGCCTTTCTGTATCCCTCAGGATTTGGCTGACCAAAATTACACGCCAGATTCTCATCCAGGGTATGTCCCTTCTGAATGCCAATCACTGTCACCGGTGTACCACGAAACTCTGCAATTCCGCCTACGATTGCCTCATCGTCAGCAAACTGCCTGTCGCCATGAAACTCTATGAAATGATCAAAAATCTCCTGTATAAACTGTCTTGTGGTAGGACGGTCAATTTTTCTGGCAATCGCTACCGACTTCATCGCTTTTCCCATATTTTCAATCCTACCTTTCTACACTGCATGCATCCGTAAAATACCGGAAAGAGTATCCTTTAAATCCCTCCGCTGCACAATGGCGTCCACAAATCCATGCTCCAACTGAAACTCTGCCCTCTGGAATCCCTCCGGCAATTTCTGGTGAATGGTCCCCTGAATCACCCGCTGTCCAGCAAAACCAATCAAAGCCCGGGGCTCCGACAAAATAATATCGCCCAGCATGGCAAAGCTTGCGGTTACTCCCCCGGTTGTGGGGTCTGTCAACACTGTAACATACAAAAGTCCCGCCTCGTCATGGCGTTTTAACGCCGCCGAAGTCTTCGCCATCTGCATCAGGGAAATAATTCCCTCCTGCATTCTGGCTCCACCGGACGTAGTGAAAATAATAATGGGAAGTCGCTCTTTCGTAGCGTACTCGATGGCGCGGGTAATCTTCTCCCCCACCACAGAGCCCATGCTTCCCATCATAAAATAACTGTCCATGACGGCAATGACTGCCTTATAACCGCCAATCTCACCGTGACCAGTCAGCACGCCTTCCTTGGAACCGGACTTTAACTTTGCTTTTTTAATCACCACATCATAATCCGGATACTCCATAGGATTGGCTGTGCGAAGATTCTCATCCATAGGTACAAAGGTTCCCTCATCACAGATAATTCCAATCCGCTCCTGGGGATGCATACGGAAATGCGCTCCACATGCGGGGCAAATCCTGTACTCTCCAATTTCTTTCTTGTAGATAATTTTCTGACAGTGATTGCACTTTACGCAAATACCATCTGGAATTGCGGGAATTTCGCTGTCATTCAACAGCCTATCCTGTTTCTTCCCGTTTCCCTTCACTTCGAAATACTGTTGCTTTTTGAATAATTTCAAAATTCTCACCTTTCCCCTGACACTACTTATTTAGAATCCTGGTTTCAATAAAAGATGTATCAAACGTTCCCTGCCGGTACTCTGGATGGTTTAAGATACTCTCCTGAAAATCTATATTTGTGTCAATGCCCTCAATGACAAACTCATGCAGCGCACGTATCATCTTTGCGATTGCTTCCTCTCTGGTAGCGCCATGCACAATGACCTTGGCAATCATGGAATCATAGTAGGGAGGTATCGTATAGCCCGCATAAACGGCGCTATCCACACGAAGTCCCAGACCGCCGCCCGGCATAAGCAGATAGTCGATATTGCCGGGACAGGGCGCAAACCCTCTCTCCGGACACTCTGCATTGATGCGGCACTCTATGGCATGACCGGTGATGTTGATGTCCTCCTGTTTTACAGACAACTCCTCTCCGGCTGCAATCCGTATTTGCTCTTTTATGATGTCCACACCCGTTACCATCTCCGTAACCGGATGCTCCACCTGCACACGGGTATTCATCTCCATAAAATAAAATTCCCCGGATGTATCATACAAAAACTCTATGGTTCCTGCACTGTAATATCCGGCAGTTTTTGCTGCAAGAACTGCCGCACGGCACATTGCTTCCCTGGTATCCGGCGCAATCACCGGAGAAGGAGACTCCTCCAATACTTTCTGGTTTTTGCGCTGCAGGGAGCAATCCCGTTCTCCCAGATGCACCACATTCCCATGGGTATCTCCCAAAACCTGCACCTCGATATGTCTGGCGTTCTCGATGACTTTCTCCATATACATGGTATCGTCGCCAAAAGCAGCTTTCGTCTCACTCTTTGCGGACTCGTACGCCTGTGCCAGCTCATCACGGTTTCGCACCAGACGGATTCCCTTGCCGCCGCCGCCTGCAGACGCCTTTACCATAACCGGATATCCCAGCCGGTCTGCCTCAGCATAGGCCTGCTCCAAATCTGCCAGCGCTCCGTCGCATCCCGGTATGACCGGCACGCCAGCTCCTTTCATCATATCCCTGGCATTGGACTTATTTCCCATGGCGTCAATAATATCCGCACCGGGGCCAATAAAAGTGATATTGCAATCTGCACACATGGCTGCAAATGTGCTGTTCTCTGACAGAAATCCAAATCCCGGATGTATTGCCTGGGCTTTGGTAAGCACTGCTGCCATAATAATATTCTGCATATTGTTGTAACTGTCCGCCGCCCTTGCAGAGCCAATGCAGACAGCTTCATCTGCCAGCTGTGTATGGAGCGCCTCCCTGTCCGGTTCAGAAAAAACCGCCACCGTAGCAATCCCCATCTCCCGGAGTGCCCGGATAATTCGCACCGCTATCTCTCCGCGGTTCGCAATCAATACTTTCGTAAACATGCTATGCCTCGTTTCCTGATTAACCAATCATAAAAATAATCTCAGCCTGGGCGGCAAGCTTTTCCCCAACATATGCCTTACCCATGCCGACGCCTGCATTCTTTTTCAACTTCTCAATAGTCACTTCCAGACGAAGAGTATCCCCCGGAACAATCTTCCGTTTAAACTTTGCATCCTTGATACCACCAAAATATGCGGTCTTTCCTCTAAAGTCATCCATGGAAAGAATGGCGACAGCGCCTGCCTGCGCCATACTCTCCACCACCAGAACACCTGGCATCACCGGCTCTCCCGGAAAATGTCCCACAAAAAACGGCTCATTCATGGTAACATTTTTCTTTGCCACAATACGCTCTCCCGGCACCATTTCCTCCACTGTATCCAGAAGTAAAAACGGTGGGCGGTGTGGAATCACATCCATAATCTCTTTTATATCCATTGTCATATTTTTATCCTCTCTCTAACGCTGGCTGTATCCCGGTGCTCCGTGATACCACACAGGCACAGCAAAATTCTTTCTATCTTTATATTATCCGAATCAGGGGCTGTCCATACTCCACCAGCTCACCATCTTTCACTAAAATTTCTGCCACCTTACCAGAAACCTGGCTGTTTACCTCATTCATAAACTTCATGGCTTCAATGATGCAGACCACGTCACCCTCTGCCACCGTATCTCCCACCTTAACAAAGGCTGGCTGATCCGGTGCGGGACTTCCGTAAAAAGTTCCCACCAAAGGCGCTGTAATGACAGTGCCTTCTGTCTCTGCTGCCTGTGCCGCATCTGTGGTTCCTGTCGTCTGCACAGCCTGCGTATTATCCAAACTCTGTGCAGAAGCCTGCGCATCCTGTGCGGCAGCTGTAGACTGCTCCATAACTGTCGCCACGGAACCACCCTTAAATGCCGCCCCCTGTAGTGGTGCGGATACATCTGGTGGTGCCGGTACTGGCGGCGGACAAGGTACACCTGCCGGCATCTGGCCTGTATAGGATGGTCTTGCCACTCCACGGTTCAGACGAATATCCAGATTCTCAAACTGCAATTCCATCTCCGTCAAATCTGTGTCCACAAAAATGGAAATCAACTCTTTTACTTCATTATAATTCATGACTTTTACGCCTCCCATTTCTTAAAACAAAGTACCGCATTGTGTCCACCAAATCCCAGGGAATTGGAAAGTGCGTATCTGGCATCCTCCACCTTACGTCCCTCATTGGGAATATAATCTAAATCGCAGGCAGGATCCGGATTTTTGTAATTGATTGTTGGCGGAAGGAATCCCTCCTGCAGTGCTTTCACACAGGCAATAGCTTCAATAGCTCCCGCTGCACCAAGCAAATGTCCTGTCATAGACTTGGTAGAGCTAACCGGAATCTTATATGCTGTCTCTCCAAAGACTGCCTTAATCGCCATGGTCTCGCCCTCATCGTTGGCATGGGTACTGGTACCGTGTGCATTGATATAAGATACCTCTTCTGGTGCAATGCCTGCCTCCTGTATAGCCAGACGCATGGCATTTGCTGCGCCTTCCCCATCCGGACAGGGGGCCGTCATATGGTAGGCGTCACCTGTGGCGCCATATCCCACGATTTCACCGTAGATTTTAGCACCTCTTGCCTTGGCATGCTCCAACTCCTCCAACACCAGAACACCGGCGCCGTCGCCCATGACAAAGCCGTCACGTTCTGCATCAAAGGGCTTGCAGGCATCCTTGGGATCCTCGTTGGTGGAAAGTGCACGGAGATTGGAGAATCCTGCCACGCCAATCTCACAAATAGAAGCTTCTGCTCCTCCGGCAAACACAACATCTGCATAGCCGTGTTTGATATTGCGGAATGCATTACCGATGCTGTTTGTTCCAGATGCGCAGGCTGTAACTGTATTTTCACAAAGACCTTTTGCACCAATCTGAATAGCAATCATTCCCGCAGCCATATTGGTAATCGCCATTGGCACAAACAACGGAGATACCTTTCCCGGACCTCTGCTATTCAAATTGATGACCTGCTGCTGAATAGTCTGAAGACCGCCAATACCAGAACCGACCAACACGCCCACTCTCACAGCGTCCTCTTTCTCCATATCCAGACCACTGTCCTCAAATGCCTGTATAGCTGCCGCAACTCCATAAACTGTAAACTGGTCGTTTCTCTTTATCTCTTTTTTATCGATATACTGTTCTGCATCAAAATCTTTCACTTCACCGCCAATATGCACCTTAAAATCTGTGGTATCAAACTTGGTGAGCTTTTCTATGCCGCAAACGCCATTTTTAATATTTTCCCAAAATGTCTCTACCGTGTTTCCCACTGGTGTCACCGCACCCATTCCCGTAATTACTACTCGTCTTTCCATGAAAATCCTCCATTCCGGTTTTTCTCTCCGTCCACCTATATCATCTATATCCGGCTACATAACCCGCCGTCCCTATTCAGAACCTGTCCGGTTACATAACCATACCGCCATCCACATTTAGAACCTGTCCGGTTACATATGGGTTTTTGGCAAAAAATACTGCTACATTTGCCACATCCTCTGCACTTCCCAGTCTCTTTAGCGGAATAGCGTCCATCATTTTCTCCTTCACATCCTCGGAAAGGACGTCCGTCATATCTGTTTCAATAAATCCAGGTGCAATGGCATTACATGTCACACCTCTTGCCGCAAGCTCTTTTGCTGTCGCTTTCGTAAGACCAATAACGCCTGCTTTTGAAGCCGCATAATTTGCCTGTCCAGCATTACCCATAACGCCCACCACAGAGGACATGTTAATAATCGCACCGCTTCTCTGCTTAAGCATAATGTTGCTGGCATGGCGAATCATATTAAACGTTCCCTTCAGATTAGTATTGATTACCGCATCAAAATCCTCCTCGGACAGACGCATCAACAGCATATCCCTTGTGATTCCTGCATTGTTTACCAGAACATCTACCGAACCAAATTCTTTCTTGACCTCTTTCATGAGGGAAGCCGCATAATCAAAATCGCTGACATCTCCCTGGGTTGGCATACAGCGCACACCATAACCTTCTATCTGGGCAATCAGCTCATCGGATACACTGCTTCGGTAATTCAACACAATATTGCAGCCCTCTTTTGCAAAAGCAAGGGCAATTGCCTTTCCAATTCCCTTTGCTGCCCCCGTAACTACCACCGTTTTATTCTTTAACATATTTGTACTCATGCTGCGAGCCTCCTTTGCGAGCAGCTAATGTACCAGGTTTGTGCTGCTCGCTGCACAAACCTGGCAGTTGAAAGAAGAATTTCTTTCAACCTTTTTCCTCATTTCTGCATACACATGTATGCGTTTTCCTGAATCCATATGCAATCCGTTTATATGATTATAGACAATTACACACGCATCCTTACCATATATAATATCTTTAATTTAAAAGTAGGAAACGATGAGAAATACGCTTTACGAGTTTCTCATCGTCCGCGGGCGCGCTCAGATACCTTACGAGCAAGCTCGACAAGTATCTCCGCTTTGCCTTCGCGCAAACTATTTTGATATTCAAACAATTAGTCTACAGCCATACCGTTTTTGTAATATAAAGCTGGTCGAAGGGGCTGTTCCATCAGAAAACACGCCCCATTTTGTCTCAACTATGCTAACGCCTTCAAAGTCTTATCCAGGGAAGACAAATCCTCTACATTCAAAATCTTGACACCTTTCAGGGTACGTTTCACAAAACCACTGAGCGCCTTACCCGGTCCCAGTTCAATGAAAGTATCTGCTCCCTTATCTGCCATATCCCGAATAATATCTTCCCAGCGCACAGGACTTACCACCTGCTTTTCCAGAATCGCCGGAATCTGTGAGGAATCCTCCACAATCTTCGCCGTAAGGTTGGTATACACCGGAATCTGCATCTCTCCGATGTTCAGCTTTGCAAGCTCCGGTTTGAGCCGCTCTGCTGCCGGCTGCAGCAACTCGGTATGGAACGGTCCGCTGACTTTCAGCTTCACCGCCATCTTTGCACCTTTTTCCTTGGCAATCTCTGCTGCCCTGTCTACCGCTTCCGTCTTACCGGCAATGACAATCTGCCCTGGTGCGTTATAATTGGCAGGTATCGCAAGTCCCATTCCAAGAGCTGTAGCCTCCTGGCACGCCTCCTCTACCAGCTCTCTGTCCAATCCGATTATGGCGTACATTGCGCCCTCACCGGAAGGAACTGCCTCGCTCATAAATTTTCCACGCTTTTGCACCAATGCAACTGCCTCACCAAAATCCATGGCGCCACTTGCCACATATGCAGAATACTCTCCCAGGCTGAGTCCGGCTGTCATCTCTGCACGAATGCCCTGCTCTGTCAACACCCGCATAGCAGCTATGCTCATTGTCAGAATCGCCGGCTGTGCAAACTCTGTATCATTTAGCTTATCGCCATCTGTAAAACAGATATCCTTAATGGAATATCCCAGCACCTCATCCGCATGGTCAAAGACTTCCTTTGCTTGCGTATAATTTTCATATAACTCTTTGCCCATCCCGGCATACTGGGCACCCTGCCCGCTAAACATAAATACAGTCTTCATCTTTATCCTTTCCTCCGCTCTGCATACAGCATTTCTGGCATCCCATATTCGTACAGGTGGTCCTGATGTGCTGACACCAGCCGGACCACCTGCGCATGTTAAAAGCTGATTTATTTTGCCTGATTCTCTTCAACAAATGTTACAGCATCCTGAACAGTCACGATAATCTCCGGGTCCTCAATAGACACTTCAAACTCGTCCTCAATGTCGTTGATAATCTGGAATAAATCCAAAGAATCTGCGTCAAGGTCCTCTTTTACATTTGTCTCTAATGTAATCTCCTCCGGATCCTTTCCTGTCTGCTCTGCAATAATGTCTCTGATTTTTTCAAATACCATTTGTTTATCCTCCTAAAAATTTAAAATATAATATTATATAATTAACTGAAGAAACTTCAGCAATCATCCTTCTACCATGTAAGCAGCACCGTGCCCCATGTTAATCCACCGCCAAATCCTGTCATAAGTATCTTTTCTCCAGGTTTCAGCATTCCATTTTCATTCATCTCATTTAATGCCAGCGGAATCGAGGCAGATGAAGTATTGGCAAAATGGTCCAGATTTATGTAAAATTTCTCTGGTGGAATATCTGTTTTTTTTGCAATAACATCTACAATACGGCTGTTTGCCTGATGGGGGATAATGTGAGCCACATCCTGGGCTTCCACGCCTGCTTTCTCCAAAACCTGCAGAATACTGTGGCTGACCGTCTTTGTTGCAAACTTAAACACTGCTCTGCCATCCATCTCCACAAAGTGCATGGCAGAAAGTGCTGGCACGTCATTAAAGCGGTTAGCTGGCGGCACCAGACCACCTATCAGGGCTTCATAACTAAATCCGTCACTGCCCATCTCCTCGCAGAGAATTCCCTCATCCTCCGATGCTTCTATATAAACCCCTCCTGCGCCGTCTCCAAACAGACAACAGGTGGAACGGTCTGTCCAATCCATAATCTTAGACAAAACTTCCGCCCCTATGACAATCGCATTGCGATATACGCCGGAACGAATATATTTGTCCGCAATACTCAACGCATACATAAAACCGGAACACGCCGCCGTCACATCAAATGCCACTGCGTTTGTGAGCCCCAGTTCCTTTTGCACCATACATGCTACAGAAGGTGTAAGATAATCCGGTGTAATCGTTCCCACAATAAGCAAATCAATTTCCTCTGCAGCCACTTTGCTGCGCTCTAAAATCTGCATGCCGGCTTTTGCTGCAATTTCTGCAGTATTTTCCCCGGAGGACAGATGTCTGGAACGAATCCCTGTCCGGCTCTGAATCCACTCGTCACTTGTATCCATCACCTTCGCCAAATCGTCATTTGTAATAATCTGCGCAGGTGCATATGCTCCTGTAGCTTTAATTCTGGATGTAACCATCTACACTTCCCTCTCTGAATCTATTTCTGCAATCTATTGTACATTTTATTCACTGCATGTCACTTAAATATTTATTTAACTCTTCCAGCACACTGACAACCAATCTGCCCTCCCTGTCAGAAAGCTTTCCCACAGATGCGCTGACCATCTGCCTGTGAATATCCTTATGTATAAAATACACATTCTTGCCCGTCTCAGTAAGTATAACATTCACCACCCGCCGGTCTTCCTCGGAGCGGTACTTCTCAAGATACCCTTTCTTGACAAGATTATTCACAGCCACTGTCAAAGTACCGACTGTGATGTTTAATGAAGCGGCAATACTGCTCATATGTAATGGCTCACCGATTCCTACTGCATCAATAGTATGTATCTCCGATACGGACAAATCCCTGTATCCGGCATCTCGAATGCAGTTCTCCTCAATGGAATATACCTTTTCATTAATTGCCACAAGGTAGTCATTGATACTCTCCAAAATATCATTCATGACGACCCTCCATATTATTTTGCATATCAAAATTTGTTTCTATCCTCTAAAGTATATGCAAGGATTTGGGATTCGTCAATAGAAAAATAGCAAAAAAATCCAAAAATATTCCAAGCTGTTTAACTTAGTATTGATAACTATGTTTGCTGGACTTTTTAATTTTTTGATATCGAAATGTATACGATTTAACCTTGACAGAAATATCCAAATGGTATATATAGTATATAGTTATTTGTTTTGATATTCAAAGTTTGAATGTCAAACTTTGTCAGATATTGGTATCTGCCATGGATTGGCAGAATATTTACAGATGCAGGGCATTTTGCCCTGCAGTCAGAGAGGTATATAATTATGAAATTAAAACCATTAGTCATCGGAAATCTCACTGCAAAAGTTCCCATCATACAGGGCGGAATGGGAGTAGGGGTCAGCATGTCGGGACTGGCAGGCGCTGTGGCTGGAGAAGGCGGTATCGGAATCATCTCTGCTGCACAGCCGGGATACCAGAAAGAAGATTTCTCATCCAATCCCATCCAGGCAAACCTGCGTGCCCTGGGCGAAGAAATCCAGCGTGCCAAAGAAATTTCCGGTGGCGGCATCATCGGGGTAAACATTATGCACGCCCTGCGGTATTTTGATGAATATGTAAACTGCTGCGTGGAAAACGGCGCAGACATTATTATTTCCGGTGCAGGTCTCCCCGCCAAGCTCCCGGAGCTTTTAGAGGGCACAAATGTAAAATGTGCACCCGTAGTTTCTTCCTTAAAGGCTGCACAGGTATTATTTAAACGCTGGGCAAAACGCCTGGGACACGTCAGTGATTTTCTCGTCATTGAAGGTCCCCTTGCCGGCGGACACCTTGGATTTTCTGCCGAGGACATCAATCCTGACTACATTGCAAACTATGATGAAGAGGTCCGCGCCATCGTAGAATATGTCCACACCTTCGAGGAAACCTATCATACATCCATTCCAGTTATTTTCGCCGGCGGCGTCTATGACCGGGCAGATATCGACCATTATTTGTCTTTGGGCTGTTCCGGTGTACAGATGGCAACCCGCTTTGTTGCCACAAAGGAATGCGACGCAGATATCCGTTTTAAGGAAGCATATGTAAACGCCTCCAAGGAGGATATTCAGATTGTCAAAAGCCCGGTTGGCATGCCCGGCAGAGCAATCCGGAATGATTTTATTGCTGCAAGGGAAACGTCGAAGGACACCATCTCCCACTGTTACAACTGCCTGAACAAATGCGACCCGTCGCAGATTCCCTACTGCATCACCAAAGCACTGGTAAACGCTGCAAAGGGAGATACTGACAATGCGTTGCTGTTTTGCGGCGCCAACGCATACCGGGTGGATAAAATTACCACTGTCCATGAGATTTTTGAAGAGTTGAATGCATAGTGGAAGATCCCATATAAGAATTCGGGTGCAAAAAACACGTTTATATACCCTTTTGGCATCCAAATCTCATTTAGTAAAAAAGATTTGACAAATCCCTGTAAATTGTATAGGATAATTCATAAGGAAGGTGCAACCATAGCAGACGGTTTCACCTTGGTTAACAGTTACTCAACAAAAAGCAACCTACCTTTTGGGCTGGCGGTTGCTTTTTTGTTTTCTATCTTTAACGATGTCATATACCAAGCGTACTAACGAGATTATAGTACGGATTATGGTGGCAATGACACCAACAATATCCAACAATACTTGCTATCCTTTCGTGATACTTTCCTCATAGGCATCACCTCCGAAATGCGAGGGCCTGTATGTACTCATACCTGCTCTGGGAGCTTCAATGGATGCATTCGGCGAAAGTTCCGATAAAAGTTATATGGAGATTAGCTCATCAATTTTAAGAACTACTACTATTGCATCCATTTCGTCTTGGAGTTTTGCAAGTTTCTTGTTGGTGCTTAATTCAAAGTATTGCTGAGAAAGCTGTACCTCTGCCAACTGCTCTGCCATTCTCTTTTGTTTGACTTCTATGATTTTTAGCTTGTTCTCCATCTGGTCAAGCCTGACATCTATGCGGTCAATTCTGTTGTCCATTTGGTCAAGCCTGGCATCCATGCGGTCAAGCCTGTTGTCCATCTGGTCAAACCGCTGATATACTGGTTCTAATTTGTTATTGATCATATCAGATAATGCTTGTAATAGTTTTTCGTTATCCATATACCCGTACCTCCATTTCGAAATCGCAATGCCAGCGCAGATGTCCTGACCAAAATCACGGAACGGTTTTTGTGGGCATTGTCAATATTATTGTATTGTTTCATGTGATATGAGAATATTATATAACATATGAATCAAAAAGTCTATAAGAACTTCAAATTTTAAAGAAAAAAGACACCGAAGACATATACATATCTTCGATGTCTTTATCCATTACTTTATAGGAATTACAGATTGATAAAGCGGTCTGCTTCATCTGTCAGGTCTCCGGCAACTTGTCTGTTATCGTTCATTGCCTCTGAAATCTCAGCAATATCTTTAACCAGGTCAGTGGTGTTCATCGCTACATTTGAAGCTCCTCTTGTACTCTCGTCTACTGATACACTGATATCGTTAATAGAAGTTGTAATGCTGTCCAATAACTTCTTTAAGTTTACAGACATATCATTGAAACGGTTGACGATTTCATTGACATGTACGGCATCTTCATTATACTGTTTTCCGGCACTTACAAATCCCTCATAATCAGGAAGGATGTTTTTATTAATATACTTTACAATAGAGTCGGCACTTTCGATTAATTCATTAACTGCCTGGACTACCATATTATTGATGGTCTGGATATTGTTTGCTGCCTCCCTGCTGGAATTTGCCAACT
>CAZSGT010000006.1:0-17190 GCA_964606215.1 uncultured Lachnospiraceae bacterium | reverse complement strand
CTGCCCCTCCAGTAATATTGTTGCCCACATTATATCCACAAAGTTATTAAGAAGTCTTTAAGGATTCGGGTGCGGGGAAAATTTTTTGTCAATTTGCATAAGCACATTGGATGAAAGAAAGTCACACAGATTTTTTTATTCAAGGCTGTTTCGAGGTCGCTGGTGTTTAAGCCATGTATTTATAATGTGGGGAGGGAGGCACTCTGTGCCAACCGGCACAAATATGTGTATTTGCAAACTCGTTTGCAATATCACATATTGTGGCGGTTCAGCCCCACTGGGGCTTCCTATCTGACATTATTTATGGCTTTATGCACCACTGCGTACCTTGACAAGCGCAAGCGTGCCTTGAATAAAAATATCTGCTGTGACTTTCTATTTATATCAACCCCTGCAAATTGACAAAGCATACCTATCTATCTGCCCGCACCCGAATCCCGCAAGAACACCATTACCTCCAGGCCATCGGCATGATTGTGCAGCAAAACCTTTCCACCCATTTTCTCCGTGATATACTTCACAATATACAATCCCAGACCGGAACCGGGTTCCTGTCCGCAGTTTTTACCCCGGTAGAATTTCCCAAAAATAAAAGGCATATCCTCATCGGGAATCCCATTTCCATGGTCACGGAAACGGATACACACCTGTTCTTCCTGACTTTCCACAGATACGTCTATGTCAGACTTTGCATACTTCCTCGCATTGTTAATGAGATTTTCGCAAACCTGCACCACACGTTTGGCGTCTGCAATAACAAAAATCTCCCTCTGGGGAAGCGTCAAATGAATGTCCCTGCGCCCCGCAGAAATTTCATCCACCATGTCTTTTATGCATCCGCAAAGCTCAAACTCCTCCTCCGTGATTTTCAGCTTGTCTAAATCGGAAAGGGAATGCAGAAATAAGTCATCGGTATACCCGGCAACCTCGTCGCACTTTTTCATAATCACCGACAGATATCGCTGCCGCTTGTCCGGTGAATTGTCCAGATTCGCCTCCAGTCCTTCCGCATAGGCACGGATGGATGCAATTGGCGTCTTAATGTCGTGGGAGAGGGTGGCAATCACCGTTTTATTATTCAACGCCGCCTCTCTTTCGCTGGCTCGGGCTTTTGTAATTTCATTCCGCATACTGTCAAATGCCCAGGTAAAATCCCCAAAATAATTTGTGCGGGTATAGTTTAACGGCACATCAAAATTTCCCTGCGCAATCTTTCCGGCAAATTCTTTCATCTTTTCAAAGGGGGCAAGAATCCATACATACACATACCCAAACACAGCCAGCATACAAACCATATAGACCCCGCCAAGTATCAAATAACGTTTATTTCCCTCTGCGCCTCCCTCCGAGGCACGGAGGTTTTCCTGCAGCTGCAGGCTTTTTTCCTGCAAAACTGCCAGTTCGCCATCCTTTGCCAGCTGTTCCAATTCATTTACCGCCACAATCTGCTCCGATGGCATCATCTGTCCGCTCTGCTGTCTGCTCTCCAGATAAAACCATACTGTGACAAGCAGAATGGGCATCAAAAAAATCAAAACAGTCAGAAACAGTCTGTTTTCCAGTTTTCTTCTCATTCCGGCACCTCCAGCATATATCCTACCTTAAACACCGTCTTAATATAGTCGGGTTTGGCGGGATTACTTTCCAATTTCTCCCGAAGCCAGCGGATATGCACTGCCAGCGTTGCCGGCTCCACCGTGGAAAATGTCCCCCAGACCTCCGAGAGCAACGCATCCTTGGAAACTGCGTTGTTTTTATGTCTGCAAAGACAGGCAAGCAAATCAAATTCCCGCAGGGAAAGACTGACGTTCTCCTCTCCCTTTCGCACGGTTCTCGCCGTGATATTTACAGTGATATCCCCAAAGGCCACAATCTCCTCCTCCCCCCGAAATCCATATGTGCGCCGAATCAGGGCATTTACCCTTGCAAGAAGTTCCTTCATGGAATAAGGCTTGGGCAGATAATCGTCACCGCCCAAATCAAAACCCGTAATCCGGTCACTCTCACTGGTTCTGGCACTGGCAAAAATCACCGGCACTGTGGACCGTGTCCGAAGCTCCTTACACAGTTGAAATCCGGTACTATCCGGCAGGTTAATGTCCAGCAGAATCAAGTGAAAGGTATGTTTTTCCAGCAATTCCCATGCATGCTCCTCGTCTGCCGCCTGCTCCACGTCATACCCATAGCTTTCCAACATGTCCGCTATGACAAAAGATAAATCTTCATCATCATCTATAATCAATATTTTTTTCACAGAATACCTCCATTTCATGTGTATCATCAGCACATCTTAATTACAGTTTTTCATTCCCCATGAATATACCATGTCTTTCATTACCTTATCACAGGCGTTCACTCCCGACAAGTATATTTCCTTTTTGAAAAGAAAACAATACTTCCTACACAGCAGAAATCAACAACCGCTTCTGCCTATTTACAACTTTTATGACAAGCGATATAATGTATGCATTAAGTAATGACAGGAAAATGCATGGGTGCCCATGCGAAAAAGAGGAGAAGGAAGAAAAATGTACAAAAACAAACTTTCCATCAAACAGGGCCTGAATATTATTATTGTGGGCTGTGGAAAAGTGGGAGCTACTTTGGTGGAACAATTAGTAAAAGAGCAACACGATATTACAATCATTGACAAGAATTTTAATGTCATTCAGGAGATTACCGACATGTACGATGTCATGGGGCTGGCTGGCAACGGTGCCAGCTACAGTGTCCAGATGGAGGCCGGCATCCAGAAAGCAGATTTGATTATTGCCGTAACGGATTCCGACGAATTAAACCTCCTGTGCTGTACCATGGCAAAACGCGTGGGAAACTGTGCCGCCATTGCCAGAGTCCGCACGCCGGACTACGTCGGTGATGTGGGTTTTATCCGTGAACAGCTGGGTCTTGCCATGATTATCAACCCGGAGCTTGAAGCTGCCAAGGTTGCTTCCCGGATTTTGTTTCTGCCCACCGCTTTGCAAGTCAATTCCTTTGCTCACGGTCAGGCAGAACTAATTCGTTTTAAGATTCCAGATGGCAACTTTCTGGACGGCATTACCATAGAACACCTGGCACATACTGTCGCTGCTTCTATATTGATTTGCGCCGTGGAACGCGATGACGAAATCACCATTCCTTCCGGAAATTTCCGCTTACAGCAGGGAGATGTGGTTTCTATTGTTGCCGCACGAAAAGCGGTAAAAGAATTTTTAGAGGATATTGGTTTTAAGACAAAACGCGTGAAAAATACCTTGATTATCGGAGGCGGCAATGCAGCTGTATACCTTGCCAAACAGCTGCAAAATTACGGCGTTTATGTAAAGATTATTGAAAAAGATCCTGCCCGCTGTGAGGAGCTGAGCATCCTGTTGCCAAAGGCAGTAATTATCAATGGAGACGGCACCGACCAAGATCTTCTCATCGAAGAGGGAATTGAGTCCGCAGAATCTTTTGTACCCCTTACCGGTATTGATGAAGAAAATGTGATGCTTTCGCTGTTTGCCAAGCAGATGTCCAATGCAAAGCTTATCACCAAAATAAACCGGATAAATTTTAAAAATGTTATCAGCAGTCTGGATTTGGGCAGTGTCATCTATCCTCGCTACATAACCAGCGAGGCAATTATCGCCTATGTCCGTGCGCGAAAGGCTTCTATTGACAGTAACATTGAGACTTTATATCACATATTTGATAATCGCGCTGAAACCATTGAATTTCGTGTGACGGAAAACTCCAAGGTGACAGACACTCCCTTGTCGGAGCTTTCCCTGAAACCAGAGCTTTTAATTGCCTTTATCAACCGCCGGGGCAACATCATTATTCCCAGCGGACAGGATTATATCCAAACGGGCGATACCGTGATGGTGGTTACCACCCAGACAGGACTCACGGATATTGCAGATATATTGGCATAATTGTACCCATACTTGAATTCAAAGGAAATGGTGGCGAAAAACAATGAACTTTTCGATTCTTCGTTTTATATTAGGACATGTTATAAAACTGGAAGCCTTATTTTTTCTGCTTCCCTGTATCACGGCATTGATTTATGGAGAAAGTACCGGCTGGTACTTTCTTGCAGTTGCCGTTTTTTGCTTTTTCATCGGTTTTCTCATGACGTTAAAAAAACCTACCGACAAAGCCTTTTATCTAAAAGAGGGCTGTGTTGCCACTTCTCTCAGCTGGATTTTTCTAAGTTTTTTTGGATGTCTGCCCCTATGGATTTCCGGTGAAATTCCATGTTTTGAGGACGCACTTTTTGAAACTATCTCCGGTTTTACCACCACTGGAGCCAGCATTTTAAGCAATGTGGAAGAACTGTCCCACTGTGCCCTGATGTGGCGCAGCTTTACCCATTGGATTGGCGGTATGGGTGTGCTGGTATTCCTTCTCGCCATTATTCCTCTCAGCGGTGGCTCTTCCATCAATTTAATGCGCGCAGAGAGCCCGGGACCCTCCGTAGGAAAGCTGGTGCCCAAAATCCGCTACTCTGCCAGGATTCTCTATTTGATTTACCTGTTTATGACCGTATTGGAGTTTGGTTTGCTGGTATTTGGCGGCATGCCTCTATTCGATGCAATGACTACCAGCTTCGGAACTGCCGGAACCGGAGGATTTGGCATCAAGGCAGACAGCATCGCCAGCTATTCCACTTACTTACAGTGGGTCATCACCATATTTATGCTTTTATTCTCGGTAAATTTCAACGCCTACTATCTTCTCCTTTTGGGTGATATCCGGCGTGCTTTTGCCATGGAAGAGATACGACATTTCTTCTTTATTGTCCTGGCTTCCACAACATTTATTTTCTTTCAGATTATAGATAATGTGGGAAATGTATTTCAGGCAATTACCCAGTCCTCTTTCCAGGTGGCATCCATCATATCCACCACTGGATTTTCCACAGTGGACTTTAATACCTGGAACACAAATGCCAAATCGGTACTGGTTCTGCTTATGTTTATCG
This sequence comes from uncultured Lachnospiraceae bacterium, assembly GCA_964606215.1. GTDB lineage: Bacteria > Bacillota > Clostridia > Lachnospirales > Lachnospiraceae > CAZSGT01. The sequence continues at coordinate 12,221 of CAZSGT010000006.1, read as the reverse complement.
GTGCATGCGCCGGGAGTACCGGAGGCGGCATTAAAGTCTCCCGCCTCAGCATCATGTTAAAAACCGTGGTGAAAGAATTAAATTCCTATATTCACCCCCGCAGCATCAAGAAAATCAAGATGGACGGCAAAACCATTGAACATGATGTGGTACGCTCCGTAAATGTATACTTCATCACCTTTATGCTGTTATTTTCCTTCTCTGTACTGTTGATATCCCTGGAGGGCAAGGATTTGATAACCAGCTTCACAGCTGTCATTGCCACCATCAACAACATTGGTCCCGGACTGGAATTGGTGGGACCTTCCGCTCATTTCGGTCACTTTAACATCTTTTCTAAAATGGTATTGATGTTTGATATGCTGGCTGGCAGGCTGGAACTGTTCCCGCTTTTGATTTTGTTCCATCCTGGAATCTGGAAAGAGGTATGAAAAATGCCAAGCCTGTGTGCATGACAGGCTTGGCATTTTTAGTTTTATTCCTCTTCGTCTTCTTCCTTATCCAATCCCTTATCCTTCAACTCTTTTTCTGCATCCACCAGCTTCTGGTAATTCGTTACCAGCCGCTTCTGAATCGCCGTGAGTTCATTGTAGATGGCTCTGGAATGCTTGATGCGCTTCCTGCTTTCCTTCGTAATCTTTTTATCAATCTTCTTGATGGACTCGGTAACGGATTTCGCCACATCCTCGTCAGACTGTTTGGTGATGCTGGTACTCTCCGTGCCAGGCAGCTTATAAACCACCACCGGAAAGGTTTTCTCCACATAGTCATAAATCTTCTTGGCAGCCTCATAGGGAAGGTTGATACAGCCATGGGAGCCACCCCTTCGATATAAATTGGCGCCAAACTGGCTTCTCCATGTAGCATCGTGCATGCCGATATTTTCATTAAAGGGCATCCAGTACGACACCGGGGAGGCATAGTCCTCGCCAACCAGCTCCGCCATCTGCTCCTTGTATGTCAGAGAGTATACGCCTACTGGCGTGCCATTTTTCAGGGATTCATTGCCAGATACAAAATCCGACTCAAAGACCTTCTTTCCATCTTTGTACACAAACAAATGCTGTGCTGTCAAGTTAATCTCCACGTAAGAATCACCATAATCATGTCCGGCATAGCTTGCCGCTCTCTGATAATACTCCGGCGTGCGTTCCTCCGTCTTTCCCTCCTTGATGAGACTGATGAGCTTTTTTGCTTCTCCTGACGCATTCATCCACCATCCGTAGTCACCGCCTTTTATGGTAATCGTGTCTCCATAGGTGGTGGTAAACTCCCTGTCCTGAAAAATGGTGTCATATTTTCTCCGCAATCCGTCCACAAATTCTTTTATTTTGTCCTCATCAAGGGAAACTTTTTTCTTCTTTATAACAAGCCATGGCTGAATCATGGATGCGTCCACCACATAGGACTCCCCGTCAAAATCATAACTAACTTTCGCAGAAAGCCATCGATTCAGCGTCTCCACATTCCCACAAAGATTCTCATCTGTAGACATAATCTCCGGCTTTTTGTAACAATCCGCCTTCTCCAAATCGATTTCTGTCTGCAGCGCCTGAACTGCTGTTATCAATTCCTCCATAACAAGCTCTTTTTCTAACTGCATACCAATCTCTTCCGGCACTACGTGGTATCCCTCTCCCTCCACATAATCGGATATGTATGCATTTACCGAGGCTTCAGCGTCCGGGTCACTTACTCCCGGCAATGTTTCTGTAAACTGCTCCACCTTCTGGGTATCTGCTGTAAGAACATTCTCTGCCTTTTGGTCGGATGCATGATTTAGAAACCAGGACCAGACCGGCTGCTCCTCCAGCAAGTTTTCAAAAAAAGCTTCATCGCTGATAGCAAGCCCCAAATCACTTCCCTTTACAATGGTTTCCTTTTTTCCACCATTTCCGTCTTTTTCCCAAATCGTAAGCTCATAATTATCCAGCTCTTCTTTCAAACCCTGGATGGTCCGCTTACCAAGATTTAACCCATTCACCACTGTATCTTTTAAAAAATGACTTTTGTAATACACGACCCCGGCAAAATATCCAGTCAGTGCGCACAGAAAAATAAATCCAAATATCATACAAAATAATTTCTTGTATTTAATCCGTCTCCGTTTCCTCTTCCTCATAACAACCCTGCCTCTCTTTTTCGCTTCAAATATGGGTCTTTTGTATAATATTGCTTCGCCTTCGCGCAGACGGTGAAAAATCCGCTTTGCAGTTTTTTCACCGTTCGCGGGCGCGCTCAAATATCTTGCGGGCAAGCCCGCAGATTATTTTCGCTTTGCCTTCGCGCAGGTTAACGCAAAATCGCATCTGCAAGTTTTTCTAGTTCTGGTATATCCGTTTCCTTCATTGTAGAGCATATGGTAACCACCGGCTCTACAATCTCAACTTCTTTCAATCCCTCCAGAACACCTTTCATCGCCTTTGCTGCTGTGGGCGCCCAGGAACCATTTTCTACGATACCCACTGTCCGTTTCTGATATGCCTTGCTCTGCAAATGATGTAAGAAATCCTGCATACACGGAAATACTCCGCCATCATAGCTGGCTGCCGCCAAAATCATCTTGTCGTAGCGGAATGCATCCTCAATCACCTCTGCCATATCCTCTCTGGCAATATCGCTGACAACTACCTTTTTCGCACCCTTTTTCTCTAAAATCTCACCCAGCTTTCTCGCAGCCTCGGCTGTATTTCCATGAATGGATGCGTAGGCAACCAGCACACCCTCACTCTCCGGCCGGTAACTGCTCCATGTATCATACAAATCCAGATAATATCCGAGATTCTCTTTTAAAATCGGTCCGTGCAGGGGACAAATCGTCTGAATATCCAGGGCAGATGCCTTCTTTAACAATGCCTGCACTGGTGCACCATATTTTCCTACAATGTTGAAATAGTATCTACGTGCCTCGCACGCCCAGTCCTCATCTGTATCCAGTGCGCCAAATTTACCAAAACCATCTGCAGAGAATAATATCTTCTCTGTACTTTCATATGCCACCATGACCTCCGGCCAGTGTACCATCGGCGCCATAACAAAATGCAGTGTATGTTCTCCAAGGGACAACGTATCGTTTTCCTTCACCGTCAATGTCTCGCAATCCGGCAACTCAAAAAACTGTGGCAGCATGGCAAATGTTTTGGCATTTCCCACCAGTGTCACCTCCGGGAATAACTCCACCAACCTCTTGATGCTTCCGGCATGGTCCGGCTCCATATGGGAAATCACCAGATAGTCCACGCTTCTGCCATCTAACACCGCCAGAAGATTCTTCTCCCACTGCTCCATGCCCCGCTTATCCACGGTATCCATCAGAGCCACCTTCTCATCTAAAATCACATAAGAATTGTAAGAAATCCCATTGGGCACAATATACTGGCTCTCAAACAAATCAATGTCCTTATCATCCACACCTACATAACGAACCGCATCTGAAATTGTTACCATAACCCATCTACCTCTCATTCTTTATTATATGTAGTTTCCGATGCTTTTTTGCCGTCATCTGCACAATCTGCCTTTCTTATTGTACAAAATAAAAGTATCAGAAATGTAAATGTCTGCTACTTCCTATCATACGAAGAAAAAAGCACTGGTATACTGGAAGTTGTTTCCACGGATTCCAGTATACCACAGTGCTTTTGCAGTGACAACCGCTGTCAGGGTTGTTCATTCTTTTTTAATAATTTTAACAGTAGAATTTATTTTTTATCCACCCGGAGGGTATATTCCCCGTCTGGATACACACCTATAAAATATTTCTCCCCTGCCTTCATACGGTAGGTCAGGGCATCACCGGTATATTCCTCGCTGTGATCCTCCTCTTCCATCCACCTTCCGTATCTGTCATATACACTGTACCAGTTGTCGTCGCTGTTGGTGATATCCACCTGATACAGTCCGTCCGTCTCCGGTATAAAGCTGTACCACTGGCGATTGTCGCCCTCTCCCGTCACCGGTTTACCAGCAGTTATGGATGTAACCGTATCGGCATTCGGCGCCCAGTCCTTAAACTCTGCAGTCACGGTCTGATTTCCTGTATGATTAAAGGAGATAAAGGCATTTGTTGTAGTTACCTTACCCTTGGCGTCCGTAATAGTTACCTTTGTGATTCCAGTATCCTCATATATCCAATCTCCCTCAAATTCCGTATACAAAACATTTCCGCTCCAGCCAATTCCGCCCAGATCAGTGTCCCATTCATCATAAACGATACTGCAGTCCTTATACTTTTCAGGCGGCTGCACGGTAATGACACAAAGGGTGATATCCATCACTATATCTTCCCCGGTAATCTTAAAGCTTACATACGCTGTATCACCACTGCCCGGCAGTCTTAAATGCAGCGCGCCGCTTGTACTGCCGGCTCCAACATAGACATTTGCCTCATAACTGCCGTCTGCCTTCAGTTCGGTAGTCTCATCGTATCCACCACTGCTAACATACAATTCTATCTTTTCTCCTGGGAATGTCAGCACATTGCCTTCGGCATCCTTCACCTGTCCGGTAACCTTCCGCTGCTCTGCGGCAGCCACCAACAGATTACATGCCTCTCCGTATCGGTCTTTCACAATTACATAATAGCTCTTCCCGGCCTCCAGACGCTGCATTGTATGATTCTCGCTATTTTCTGATACAAATAAACCAAGACCATCTTCACGGTAGACTGAAATATTATCTCCGTAATGCCACATAATATCCTCAGGATCCATACTCTCACCCGTGGTGTAAATCTCATATACGCCGGTGGTATTCGGAGTAATCTTAACCACCTGGTTCTCTGTCCCTGCCGCAAAAGAAACTTTCCCGGACGCCATATCCATGGTAGCAGTTTTCATGGCTTCAATATCTGCTTTTTTGTAGACAACCTCTACGGTTATCGCCTCCGGCGCAACAACAATATGTGCTTCCCCGCGGTACCAATAGACTTCCTCCCGGTACTTCTCTTCATCTCCATCTTCAACCGCATATTCATTGGTTGCATACAGCCGGACGGTATCTGCGTGCAGGCGGTACTCTCCCGGCAACAGAGTTACTTCCCGGTGTCCCGGCACTTTCGTATTGTTCTCATCATACCATTCTTCCGGATATACAACCAGACGACAACCCGGTGTCGAGAAGTCCGCCGGAACATCCTGCAAAGCAACCTCATCGGAAAAATCCGTCAACTCTACCTTTGCCGCTGCAATCTGACAGGTAATATCAATATCCCGCAGTTTGTCCGTCTGTGATGTAATCACCACATCCTCCGTGCGGTAGAAATAATAGCTCTTACCAAGGATATAGAATACCACATAGCAGGTGTAGGTTCCCTCCGGAAGCTCTAACTCGTAAGCTCCATCTTCCAAATCACCGTAATCAATCTTTCCGGTCTTTTTATTCTTAAAGAACACATGTGGATCCAAATCGTCTATGGGCGAATTATCCGTATAACGGACAGTACCAGACACCTGCACCAGCCTGCCGGGTTTCACCGTCACCTGCAGGGTTTTTTCCTTAATCTCCAGATTGTCCGTGACGAATACCGTCACACTGTAGGTGTGCTCTTCAAGTACATTTCCGTTCACATGTAATTCCATAATAGGACCCATAGGAGAACCTACATCGGACCCCCACCCCCAAGTCAACTCCCAAGTCAACTCATTTGCATCCCCGGCAATGTCTTCCACCTGTACGCTATATGGATCATTCAACGCTACGGCCAAACCGCCGGCCACACGGGCAACGAAGCCGTTTTCCCAGTCAATATAGTCACCATCTGCTACGATAGTATCCTTATACTGGTTTACCATGATTTCCGTCTTAGATACCACCATAATATCATATATACGGGTTACTTCTGTCCCAATCTCATCCTCCATATTTAACGTAATGGTATACACTCCGCTGTCGACGGTATCTGCAACGGACAACAAAATCTCATCGTACACCAATCCTGTCTCCTCATCGGTCCTTTTCTCACCTTTTTGTATGGTGATTCCGGCAGGAAGAGCCTGTGCCGGAGTATAAGTAATCTCACCATACAAGCCGTAGTTGCAGGATAAATAATTCCACTGGTCACCTGTGCCTGTCTGCACTACCACAGTCTCCGTCTCCGTCGTTCCATCATAAAATCCGGTTTTCACTACCGAACCGGATTTTTTCGTTCCGGTCAGGCTGTCAATAGTAACTGTCAGGGTATCTCCCCACATAACGTCAGTACCGCTTAAATTCAGCACATAACTCTTTGCACTTTCCCTGGACACTTCAAAACCTGTAACCGCAGCAGATTCCGTAGACCCATAGGGCGTTCTGGTCACCTTAAAATCACCGTCAGACAAATCCACTTCTCCGTCCATGGTTACTTCAATACAGTAATTTGCAGTTCCTTTATAGTTTGTAACGCTGACAAGATTTGCCTTCACTGGCTCCTTTGTCGGACGCAGGGTCGGGCGGACCGTAGGCGATGCCGTTGGTTTTGCCGTCGGTTTCGTCCCCGGTGTCGCAGATGCATTCACACCGCCGCCGGAAACCGGACCTGCTGTCGCCGTTGTCTGCGGCACCTTAGTCGGCGTACTGCCAGGTGCCGGCGTTTTCGTTCCCGCCTCCCCTTTCGCCTTTCCTTTCACCGTTACCTTTAACTTCTTGCTGTAGGTTTTCTTTTTGCCAGCCACCGTATACTTAACCGTGATGGTAACTTTCGCGCTCTTGGCTTTTAATGCCTTTACCGTCACTGTGGCTTTGTTCTTGCTCTTTTTCACCTTAGAAACCTTAATGTTCTTCTTTGCAGAAGACTTTGCCTTGACCGATGTAAGCTTCTTTACATTCTTGGTCTTAACCTGAATCTTCGCAGTCTTTCCAACCTCAACCGTATAGGTCTTCTTGGAAGTGGATACACTGGGTTTCTTTTTCTTTGCCGCCTCTGCCGCAGCCGGGTCGGCAATGCTGCTTACAAGCATACCGACAGCCAATAGCAGGGCAATCATTTTCCTGTTTCGTTTCATAGGCTCATACTCCCTTTCATAAATTGATGTGCCTATCTTATCATGACATTTTTTGACTGTCAATAAATCTCAGCCAACTGATGACATTCGCCCTCTAAACTTGTGACATTTGTCACTTCTCAATTTACAAATGTCATTTTTTACATTACAGTTCCACTTCCGATAATGGGTCGCCAAAATCATAATCCTGTTTTGCCTCTTTCCCCAAAAGCATTTCGTAATATTTGGGTTTCAAGCCATTAGATGGACGGATACTTCGGATATTCTCTTCCGTAAATACCTCGCCCTTCCGGATAGGCGCCACTGCAAACAGGGAACGCCTGCCCGTATTTTCCCCCTTCTGTGCTTCCGGCATGCCATACTTGACCGTTCCTTTTGCGAGAACAGCCTTCTTCACATCCGAAACCATGGCGGCAAACTCCGACATTCTCATGGAAAATCCTGCATCTGCACTGTCTATATTTTCATCATCTAGCTTCACGTGCTTTTCTATGACACAGCCCCCCAGCGCAACGGACATCACCGGCACCACACTGCCGGGAGAATGGTCAGAAACCCCCACCGGCACTCCGAAACGTTTTTTCATGTCCGGTATTACTGCCAAATCCATATCCTCATATTTCGCAGGATACTGGCTGCAGCACTTTAACAAAATCACCTTGTCATTTCCCTGTGCCCTGCATGCCTCCAGCGCCTCAGAAATCTCCTCCTCCGACGCCATCCCGCAGGACATAATCATGGGCTTTCCCTTAGACGCCGTATAGGAAATCAGTGGAATGTCCACCAACTCAAAGGAAGCAATTTTATAAAATCCCACACCCAGCCCTTCCAGAAAATCCACCGCTGTATTATCAAAGGGGGTGGACAAAAAATCCACTCCCTCTTCTTCACATTTTTTCTTTAAATCCTTCTGCCACTCCCAGGGAGTGTACGCCTCCTGATACAGCCGGTAATAATTATATCCGTCCCAGAGACCACCGTGTATCTGGAAAGCCTCCTTATCACAGTCAATGGTCAGCGTATCCGCAGTATACGTTTGTATTTTCACACAATCTGCTCCTGCTGCCGCTGCCTCCTCTATGATACGGTACGCATTCTCTATGCTTCCGCCGTGATTGGCAGACATCTCCGCAATCACATAGACTCCATTTTTTATTTTTTCATATAACGTTATAGGATTACTCATACTGTGAGACCCCTTTCATCTATATTTTTATGCACTCTGCTTTGCCTGTTCTTCTGGCATCTGGATGTTTCCCTATATATACTGCGCACGATTCACTTTTAACATCTCAAAAAAATTCTCAGCCGGCATGGGCTTTGCATAATAATATCCCTGCACCTGGTCGCATCCAATATTCTGAAGGACATTGACCTGTTCTATGGTCTCCACGCCCTCTGCCAGCAGTCCCAGTCCCAGACGGCCCGACATGGACACCACCTGTTCCAGAATCATATGACCCTTTTCCGAAAGCATCATATTATCAATAAATTTTTTGTCCAGCTTAATTACATCAAAGGGCGTCTCCAGCAGAATATTCAGGGAAGAATATCCGCTTCCAAAGTCATCCATGAGAAGCTTAAATCCCTCCTCCTTCAACTCCATGGCTTTCTGGCTAATCTGCTGGTCATTGAATGTCTCCGTAAGTTCCAGCTCCAACAATTTTCTGTCAATGTCGATATCATTAACCAATGCATCCAGCACGCCCAGACAATCACTGTCCCGCAGATGCACTCTGGAAACATTGACGGAAATGGGACAATCAGTTATACCACTGTCCACACATTGCCGGATAAAACGGCCTGCCTCCTCCCAGATATAGTAATCCACCTTCTTGATAAAACCATTTTCCTCAAGCACCGGAATAAATTCATTCGGAAAAATCATTCCCCGCTCTGGATGCTGCCAGCGCACCAATGCCTCTGCTCCCACAATGCGATTTGTTTCTATGCTGTACTTGGGCTGCAGATACATAAGAAACTGCCGTTCTTCAATGGCTGTCTGCATATTTTCTTCGATAAACTTACGGGTGTACAACAGCTCTTTAAACTGGGTTTTATAAAAAATAATATTGTTGACCGAGTTGTCCTTCACCGCCTTGCGCGCCATGGCGGCCCGGTCCTCCATCTGCCGGAGTTCCATCTGCCGGTCCTCCACTGTGTAGACGCCGTAAGTCATATGTACATTCACATCTTTATACTTGGAAATTCTGTCATCCAAACCTTTGATGAACTCCACAATCCCCTCTTCAGTGTCATACTCCGTCACCACCATAAACACATCACTTCGCAGATTTATAAAAAACTGGTCTTGATTGCAAATGTCCTTCAGCTGTTCAGTTACATAATACAAAACCTCATCTCCGAACTTCTCCCCATAAATATCGTTAATGATTTTGAAACGAAGAATGTCAAACTGTATGAAACAAATTGGTTGTTTAGAAGCATATAGCAGATTCTGGACGTTGCGGCGGAATCTGCGAATCTTTCTCATCTTTTTGAGAACACTCTTCATCTCCTCGCCATCCAGTATATCAAGGGTATCCTGCATGTCCAATGCCTGTTCTTTCAAAACGTCTGCCAGCATTTCTTCCAGAATGTCAATAGTGTGATTGATGGCACGAGGACATTTCTTTAAAAGAAGTCCCTGGGAGCGAATCTTTGCCAGCCCCTCCGGTTTGGAGATATCTTCGCCCAGAATATCCCGGCACAGATAGTCGCCCTCCATTTTCTCCTTGAATTTGCAAATGAACTCATTTGTCTTTTTATTTCCGTATGCCTCCAGCTCCCTGTCGCTGGAATCGTGAAATCCCAGTGTCATTCCCAGTATCATCAACGCCGCTGGCACACATCCGCACATCTCCCCCTGGCGCATCCCGCCGCCGAAACACGTGCTGATTTTTAAAGCCGTGCGCATATCCAATCCCTGTTCTTCCGCAAAAGCGCCGAACAACGCCTGAGAACAATGATACTGCTCCCGAAGAAGCTTGTCCGCTATCTCTTTATGTGTCATACAAACCTCCCTCTTCACGTTACTCATTCCTAATGCTACTCTTTCTTATACAAATACCGTGACAACAAATGTGTTAATACCTCCATATCAATTGGCTTGGAGGTATGTGCATCCATACCGCATTCATAACACTTCTTCGCATCATCCGAAAATGCATCTGCAGTCATTGCGATAATAGGCAGTCCAGCATCTGGATGCTCCAGCCCGCGTATTTGCGGAGCCGCCTCATAACCGGTCATGACAGGCATCCGGAGATCCATAAGAATGGCATCATAATATCCCTCTGGTGACGCCTGGAACATATCCACACATATTTTTCCGTTCTGCGCCCATTCCGTCTCTATTCCAATTTCTGTCAGAAGGGCACTGGCAACCTCATAATTGAGGTCATTATCTTCTGCAATCAGAAGCCGGATACCGTGAAAATCCATCTTCTCCTTTTTGTGTTCTTCTGTCTTTTTTTCCATGGGTTTCATAATCGGCAAAAGCCCCTGGTAAAGGGTAGACTTAAACAAAGGTTTACATATAATTCCACTGACCTTTCCCGATAACTCATCGGTTTTCTGCTCTATCATATCCCAGTCGTATTCAATCAGCAAAACAACCGGAAGCTCCTTCCCAAATCTCTGATGAATCTCTTCCGCCAGAGCTACGCCATCTATGCGTCCCGTCTCTTCCTCAATCAATACCATCTGATATACATCGTTTTTTCCCTGACGGCTCTCAAGCATCTCCATGGCAGATGCACGGTTTATTGCCATGTCGCATTTTACTGTCATATCCACCAGATTTGTCATAACATCTATACATATATGCTCATCAGAACCAATCAGAAGTACATTCCAGCTTGGAAGCACCTGCTCTTTCCCTTCTGCTTCCCCGCGTTCCAAATCAAAAATCACATGAAATTCTGTTCCCTTGTCCAGCTCGCTGTCAATTTCTATCATGCCGCCCATGGCATCTATAATATGTTTATTTATCGCCATGCCAAGACCGGTTCCCTCCGTCTTATGCACCCGGAGATTGTCTTCTCTCTCAAAGGAATCAAACACTTTTTTCTGAAATTCCTGGGACATGCCTATACCAGTATCTCTGATTCGGAAATGGGTCCGCACAAACTCGTCCCCCATGGGAGACTGCTCCTGGCTTACATGTATGTGTATGCTGCCGCCCTCCGGGGTAAATTTATATGCATTGGACATAAAATTTAGTAATATCTGATTGAGCCGCACACTGTCACAATAGATATGCTCCGACAAAATATTGGAAATAGAAATATCAAACTGCTGGTTCTTTGCTTTAAACTGCGACTGGATAATACTCGTCATACTCTCCATGGTCTCCTGCAGAGAAACCAATTCTATATTCAGCGTCATTTTTCCGCTTTCAATCTTTGACATGTCAAGGATATCGTTGATAAGTCCAAGCAGATGACGGCTGGACAATGTAATTTTCTTCAAACAGTTTTCCAGCTGTTTTTTGTCTTCTATATTTGCTGAAGCAATCGCTGTCATTCCCACAATGGCATTCATCGGCGTCCGGATATCATGACTCATATTCGACAAAAATTCACTTTTGGCTTTGTTGGCCTTTAAAGCTTCATTCCGTGCTTTTTTAATCTCTGCTATCTGTTGGTTCGTCATTCGCAGATAGAGAAGAAATACGATGATAAATACCATGGACATCATCGCCAGCGCCCCAAAAAAATTCAGCATTCTCTCATTGTCCAGACTGGATATAATATCATCCAGATCGTCATAGGTCATCGCCGTTACCAGATACCATTTCGAGTAAGCAAGTGGTGTACCATAGACGCACTTATTGCCATCCTTTGTCAATACAACGTCTGAATACATGCTTTCCGTCTTGAGGGCATTTTCTATATTTTTAATATAAACATCTGCACCCCTGGCGTCTGCATCATCGATGATGATGCTCAGATAGTCAAAATAATTGTCCGCTTCAAAGACCTTATTTTTAATGAATATATCTCCATTTTCCCCGATGATGTAAGAACGGACATCATTATCCTCCTCGTTCAGTGAAAGGAGCTGATACACGTAACTGCTGTCTATACCTCCCACCAGCGCTATACTCTTCTGTCCATTTTTCATTTTGTACTGACAGGGCACGCCCAGAAGTACCATTCCTACATCCGCACCTGGCGCATTTGCCGCCGTAATTTGTTTCTCCCCTTTCTCAAGGGACTCTAAAAACAATGCTTC
>CAZSGT010000005.1:5075-19193 GCA_964606215.1 uncultured Lachnospiraceae bacterium | reverse complement strand
GGGCTTATTTGTGACGTTCTCGGCACAAATAGCCGTGTGAAAAATAGTGCATCAGCATTATTTTTTACACTAATCCCTCCAGTATCTCCTCAATAACCTGTACTATTGCCATCACATTTTCCTCAATCATCATCGTGTCATGGGTATATGGGCTTTGAAGCAATAAAACCTGATTTCCCAGCAGCTCCCTCCAGCCCAGAAAATCGTCCGTGCCTCCGCTTTCGCGTTCTGCTTTTACAAGCACCACCCTGCATCTGCACGGTCTTAGGGAAACACCCTCCAAAAGCTTCTCAGACCGTGAATCAACATTTAATGTCAATTCTATATTGCGGTATAAGAACCTGCTGACCATTTCCCTTGAAAAACCAAGGTGTTTTAAATGCATATAGATATAATCCTCCAGCTCCCCGTCCCTGAGCGCATGTATATCCCTAAGGCACTGGTTAGATTTAAAATATGGCTGCTGGCTGTCCATCTGGAGCAGAAAGGAATGAACATGATAAGCCGGAAACGACAATCCGTTCAATGACAGCCTCTTTTCATTTTGAACCTGCATAATATATCCCGGCTCAAAAGTATCCAGCATCAGGACGCTTTTTACTGTCATCCCACAGTTTTCTAATATTTCTGCTGCTTTTAATGACAGCACGCCTCCGCTGCACCATCCCAGCAGCAATATTTCCCTGCCCTGGAGTTCTTCCTTTAGCTCTTCAATGGCAGATGCTGTCTCTGCCTGAATATCTTCTGTTTCATACAGTGACATGTGCACTATGTAACAGGCTGCTTCCGGTTTTAACAAAGACAGCAGCGGTTCATAAAGTACCCTGACATAATCCTCAGTCAGAGCGTTTAATGGCGCAAAACATAATACCGAATATTTAACACCCGAACCGTATCTTATAATTTTATAATGCTGATTCAATATACCCATATTTATTTTCTATCACCTCTTTGTGGCCTTCTCCTTATGCTCCGGCGTTCCATAACCTTTTTCTCCGCAGCATCTGCATCAGAAACTCCATTTATGCTGTTATCAATAAATGCAGACAGCTTATGGACGGAAGTGTAACGAAACAAATCCATAACCGTTAATTTCACGGAAAATTCTTTGTTTAAGGTCTCCAGCACCTGTATCATCAGCAGGGAATTTCCACCCATGCTGAAAAAGTCACTGTCCAGATTATCAATATCCTTTTTTAAGAAAGTTTCCCAGATATTTTTCACCCTTTTTGTAGTTTCGGTTTCATCTGCATATTTGTCTTCTGAATCTGTTTTCAGGGTATTTAATCCTGACGCATGGTTCTTTAAATGCAGGATATGGTCCTCATAGTAATATGCCATGATATCTGTCGGCGTCATCTGGCTGCTTTCTTCCAACGATTCTGTCCTTACATCCACATTTTGTACGATAAATACTTTTCCAACCATCCCTTTCTTTACCGGATGCTGCTGTTCATCCAAAAGATACAGCTTATACGGTTTCCCCGTCAGGTATCCCTCTATCTTGTTTTCAACCTCCCGATCCGGTTTCAGTCCATTTTCCTGATTCCATTCATCCATGATTTTATCCATTGTTTCCCCGTCCATAAGCGGTATTCCTGCAACCGGCTTATCTGGCTGTTCCAGTATAAAATCCATAATACTCCGATAATCAGAGAAAAATTCTTCAATAAAGTCCCGTGTGAAAACATCTGAATAATATTCCACATAAAATGTAGCTTTATTTTCCACAATCCATACAATAACACTCAAATCATATGGCGCAAGGTCATTAATGACTCCGGCATCCGACAGGTTTACTCCTGACAGTTCAAACATGTTTGAAGGTTTATCCTGCATTGTCATCATGGACTGGAAAATTGGCGAACGGCTGACATCACGTTTGGGATTGAGCATATTAACCAGCTCGTCAAATGACAGATTCGAATTGGAAAATGCATCGATCACATCCCCGCGAACCAGTCCTATGACATCCCTGAAGCTCATTTTTCCGTTACACTGTGAGCGTATACACAGTGTATTGATGAAACATCCTATCACATCTTCAATTTGAGGATATCCCCGCCCGGCTATGGGCGAGCCAATGATAATATCTTCATCCATGGTATATCGGTACAGCGTAATATAATAAACAGAAAGCAGTACCATAAACAGCGTACTATTATACTGGTATCCCAGCTGTTTTAATTGAACTGTTTTTTCCTCCGGTATCTCAAATTGGATAATCTCCCCATTGTATGTGACCAAATCCGGTCTTTTCTTACTTCCCATCAAGCCCAAAACCGGTAATTGCCCGGATAATTTTTTTCTCCAGTATGCTTTCTGTTCCTCCACAAGTTTCGAAAAAGCAACATCCCTCTGCCAGAGAATAAAATCTGAATAGGACAGCTGCAATTCCTTTAAAACAGGATTCCTGTTCTCCATACAGGCATTATAATATTCACTGATATCACCCAGAAGAATATTGATTGACCAGCCGTCTGTCACAATATGGTGCATATTAATCAGGATTACTCCGTCGTCCTTCCCATAAAAGAAGAATTTGCACCGAATAAGCGGCCCCTTTTCCAAATCAAACGGCGTGTTGATTTCTTCCCTGGATAATCTCATCATTTCCCTTTCCTTATCCTCACAGTCAGATAAATCAATAACCGGTATGGTAAGTTCCATTTCATCTTTGATTTTAATATATGGTATCCCGTTCTTTTCTCCAAACACCATTCTCAAAGCATCGTGGCGCAAAACCGCACAATTTAATGCTTTTTGGAATACCTGCAAATTAAATTTCCCCTGTATGCGGTTAGCTGCAATGTTATAAAATATATTTAACGGCTCTAACTTATTGTAAAACCAGAAGCCTTCCTGTACATATGCCAGCGGATAAAACTCCTGCCTTTCCTTTCTTTCGATTAAAGCCACCGTTTTACTTCCGTTCTGGCCACCGATATAGCTTGCCATTGCGGCAATATTTGCCTTGGAAAAAAACTCCATTAAAGGATAGTTAATTCCAAAGATATGCCTGATATGGCCAATCAGCTGAATTGCCTTTAGGGAATCACCTCCGATTACAAAAAAGTCATCATAAATACCAATATGGGAACGTTTTAATATATTTTCCCATATCTCCTGTATGACACGTTCCATTGGCGTTTTGGCTTCATTGTATGTTTTCAGTTCCGTGTCCCTGCTGATTTCTGACATTTTCACACGGTCAATCTTTCCGTTTGGCGTAACGGGAATTTCTGGAACAATGGTTATATATGACGGAATCATATATGACGGAAGCGTTTCTTTAAGCTGGTGGTAAATTGTCTCTTTTACTGCCGTCCGGCCAGAATGCAAAGATACATAAGCTGCTATCTTATGCTCATTTCCTTCCGTCACAAGAATCACGCCCGCCTGCCTTACTTCTGGTATTGACGCTATTGCAATCTCCACATCAGACAATTCTACGAGATAACCCCTTACCTTGACTAAATTATCGTATCTTCCTAATATTACCAGGTTGCTGTCAGAAGAAATATATCCCCAGTCACCAGTAATATACGCATTCTCCCATTTCCCTCCAAGCCAAAGTCTTCTAAATACTTTTCCGGTAAGCTCTTCCTGATTAATATATCCCTTTGCTACAGGCAGACCCGTCACACATACCCGCCCTGCTACATTCATGGGAAGTACATTATCAAAAGAGTCAAGAATGTATATTTTTGTATTGCTGACAGGCTTTCCTGCCGGAACAATCCAATCTTCTGTCTTCAACTGTGCCGTATCGTAATATGCAACATCGGAACAGTCTTCCGTGGAACCATAAAAATTTATCAAACTGACATTGCAAAATGTTTTTTCCCACTTATGGACATATTCTTTTCCAATCGGTTCGGCACTGCACACGGCAAAACGGAAATTTTTGCAGGGAAGGCCGCTGCTTTCCTTTTCTTTCATTAAAGTATTTAAAATCGGTGGGGACGCAAACACATGAGATATATTATACCTGTCAATATCCGCAAGCAGCTGGCCTGTCATCACATGCTCCCTCGGAATAATAACCGTAGGTATTCCCTTCAGCAATCCTCCGAACATTTCCCAGACAGTACCTATTAGCGCATACGATTTATGATGGGACATCACATCTGTATCTGCAAAAGGAAACTGCCTCCACTCCCATTCCAATCGGTTGACTACAGCTTCCACACACGTCATTACCCCTTTAGGCTTTCCTGTAGAGGCGGAGGTAAAAATAATATTTAAAACCGAATCCCCGCTGCTCAAAGTGTCCAGATTTTCCCCTGATTCTTTCTCTGCCCGTTTCTTTAAGTCTTCATAATTTATTTCCTGCGGTTTATCAGATATGTTTTTTCCAACGGCAGAAATCAGGAACCCAGGCTTTGCCATGTCAATCATGTGGCTTAGATGGTCAGCCGGATAGGCAGGTTCTAACGGCATGTATACCGCCCCGATTTTTATCAGCGCCATAATCAGCACCTGAAGCTCCAAAGATTTTTCAAAACAAAGAGCTACAATATCACAGGGACTCACTCCATGGGCAAGCAGTGCCCTTGCCATCTTATTTGCACTGGTGTTTAATTCAAGGTACGTCATTACCCTGCCTTCCAGAATATAAGCCGCCCTGTTTGGATATTCTGCTGCTGTTTCCTGAAAAATCTCATGTAAAAGCCTGTCATTTTTCCCGTATGTCACGGACTGCTGATTATATTGCCGTATCAGCTTCTCATCCTGTTCTGTCATAATGAGACAGCTTGAAACCGGCATATGCGGATTCTGTGACACGCTATAGATAAGCGCCTTATAGCGCATTAACAGTTCCTCAATAAAAGCTTCCTGATATAATATTTCATTATATTCAAAATCCAGAATCAGCTCTCCGGCATTCTCAATTGCCGTGACAGAAATTTCATTTTTTGCCCAGCGGCTCTTTACCGGTATATCCTCTACTTCCATGCCTTCGAGACGGAATATATCCGTGTCATTTCCGTGGTAATCAAATAATATCTGAAAGACGGGAGACTGATTCATCCTGCGTTCCGGCTGAACAGCCTGTACAACATTTTCAAAAGGAACTTCCTGATGGGAGAGCGCATCCTGAACCGTCTGATGAACATCCTTAATAAAGTGAACTACAGTGTCATCGGGATTAATGCGGTTTCTGATACAAACCACATTCAGGAAAAGCCCCAGCATATCCTCCGTTCCTTCAAGATATCTGTTTACAACAGGCGTTCCCGTTATAATATCATCCTGAGAACTATATATATATGCTAAAATTTTAAAACATGCAAGCAGGTATACATACACGGTTACTTTTTCTTTTTGGGCAATTACCTTTACGCTGTTCAGTATATCTTTTTCTAATACAATGCGCTTTGAGGAACCCTTGGAAGCCAGTATTTCAGGACGTTTTCGGTAAGGCTGTAAATCTAACAGCAGGCGGTCACAGCCATCCAGTTTATTCACCCAGTAGCTGAGCTGTTCCTGCATATGGGCAGAATTCAAATAATCCTTTTCAAATTCTGCGTAATCAAAATAATTTATGTCCCCAGAAGAAACCTGTCCGCCTCGATAATATTCATTCAGTTTAGTCAGCATGGCTCTCCATGAAACATTATCCGTAATGATATGGCTAACATTCAACAAAAACGCATAATTTCCCTCGCCGCATTTAAATAAAAATGCCCGCACCGGTATCTCATTTTCAAAATCAAACTGATAATCACCCTCTTTTTCCACATATTCCCCTATGATTTGTTCAGCAGATTTTTCTTCTTGAAGTTCAATATATGTTATTGGAAATTCCGTATAATCAGCCGGCTTTTGATACACAACCCCATCCTTTTCATAAAAACAGGCTCGCAGAACAGGCTCGTTTTCCATAAGCTTATCGAGCGCCGCTTTAAAACGCTGTACATCCAGATTTCCAACAAGTCTGGTGAGGGACAGCGTATTATACATCGCCATATTATTCTCTAATTGTGACATAATCCACATTCGTCTCTGCGAAGAAGTAAGCGGATAGTATTCACGATTCACCTTCGGAATCTTTACCCCGCTATTTTCCCCATTGCTCAAACATAAAGAGATTGCTTCTGCCTGCTGTGCAATCGTATCTTTATTTCTCAGGATTTTTGCTATGTCCTGCAGTCCAAAGGCTTCTTTCAGTTTGAGGTATATACGGATTACTAAGAGAGAATCTGCTCCCAGTTCATATAAATCCGTATCCGCATCTATATAATCCTTCTCAACATTCAATACCTCTACCCATATATCCCTGATTTTCGTTTGGGTTTCATTAAATTCACTGTGGCCTTCTGCACCACTTCTGAAAAGCTGGCAGTCCATGGTCTTTAATGCTTCCAAATCTACCTTTCCTGTTCCAGTTGTCGGTATTTTCTCAACCTGAAAGAATTTTCTTGGCAGCATACTGACAGGCAGATATTTTCTGAACATTTCTACCAGTTTCTTTAATGAAAATTCTGAAGCATCATCTGAAGAAAGCACTATATATGCATATAAATAATCTCCCTTTTCCGTTTTAAAAGGTACAAGGCAGCAATCCTTAATTACCTTATACTGCATAATGGCATTTTCAATTTCCGGCAATTCCATGCGAATGCCGTTTATGCTTATCTGCCGGTCTTTTCTTCCCAAAAACAAAATGCATCCATCTTCCTGCTCCCTGCCAATATCCCCGGTATGAACCATCCGTTCCCCCTCCGCACCAAAGGGGTCTTTAACAAATTTCTTTTTTGTCATGGCAGAATCATTTAAATAACCTACTGCAACTCCCCGGCCTCCCAGATAGATATTTCCTTCTTCCCCCTGTTTCACCGGATTTAAATCATCATCAAGCAGATAAACCTTTTTCCCCTTTATTGGCTTTCCAATGGGAATATTATCCTTATCGGTTTTTCTGACTCTGTGCCACAGAGAGCTGATTGTTGTTTCTGACAGACCGTATCCGTTATAGACTTCTGCCAATTCTATCAGGCGGTCGATGTCCCTGTATTTCAGGACATCTCCTCCCGTAACAACAGCCTTCAGGCTGCTCAAATCCTCTCCCTCAGACAGACATTCGTTCAACATGCTTAATACAGGGGCAGGGGCGCTTAAAATTGAAACCTGCCTTTCATTTATAATTTCTTTTAAATATTCCGGGTCCGTTTTCATCTCGTCCTCCGGAATAACAATGCTTCCTCCCAGATAAAGCGGTGCCGTGATTTCTTCAAAAATACTGTCAAAATAAAGCGGCGAACACCCCAGGCATACATCATTTTCCGACATACTGCACATTTGGGCATAGCTGATAAAATGTGCAAAAAGATTTTCTTTGGTATTCAGAATTGCCTTTGGCTTCCCTGTCGTTCCGGAGGTAAAAATAATGTACGCATATGAACAACGGCTGATTTCAATCCTGTCCCGGACATGATGCCCCTGCTGGCTGAGCTCTTCCCAATGCTCTGGCAGACATATCACATCCGTTCCGTTGTCTTTAAACAGCTCTGCATATTTTTTTTCAGTAAGAATTATCTTTGCATCTGCTGTTTTGATTTTATCCATATGTCTGGCATATGGATCCTCCGTGCAGAGAGGAAGCACAATACATCCATTCATCCATATACCCAGGCAAACTGCCGGCGAAACATCCGAGACATCCATGCAGACTCCCACAACATTTCCCGATTGTAACCCTCTTGCATACAACAACTCTGCAACCGCTTCTGCCTGCCGGATTAATTCCCCGTATGTGACCGTATTCCCTTTGTAATAGACTGCTGCCCTCTCAGGATTTTCAGCCTTTATATCAAATATTGGTTCCAGATAACTCAAATCGTACATTATATAATCCCCCCGTATCTTAGAAGTAGCTCTGTAAGCCTCCTCGTCTTCTCACGTCCAAAGTTGCACAGTGAAAGGAGCCGCCAAAGGAATTGAAGTTCCTGAAACGGCATGGTATTACCTCGAAGCCATGCTCCTTCAGGACACGAATCATATTCTCTTCCTGCTTCTCAACAATCACTCTCTTTTCATCCAGCATTAAAACATTTATATTCATCCAGATACTTGAAAAATAAAGCGGATGAGATGGCGGGATGCATGGCATTGGCGCCTTTATCACGTCCCAATCCTTAAACATATCCGGTATTTCAACCACTCTGTTCGGATGCACCAGGAGCTTTCCGGGCGCCAACGGATAAAAAGTTGCGTCTATGTGCATCGGATGCTGATCGTTGAACCGTAAAGTATGCACCTTAATTTCGCCCTTCCCATATCTGCCATCAAGATAACTCTGCAGCCATGCAATTCCAAGTTCATTACAGGTACTGCTTAATCCGGCAAAAATATCTTTTCCGCATTTAATCATATCTGCGGCATCAAAAACCGGCTCTTCATTTTTTAAAACATACGAGATTTCTCCATCCTTTGGAACCTGGAAATCTTCTTCGTACATATTGTCCGCCAGCTTCCCTTTTGGTGCTGATATCCAGCCTGCACCCTGTGAAAAATAATCTTTCACCAGCTTTCTGTATGCAAAACATTCAAAATACCTTGAACGCCATCCCATAGGCGCTTCAATAATATCATTGCCAAATACAAACAGGCTGTCTCTTGGATTTGCTGCTCCGAGGCCGCATGGGGACTGCCAGTAAGGATTACCAAAAGGCTTCCTGTAATCCATAATCTCCGGTCTCACCACCTTGCATCCCTCTGCCTCCAGGATATGTACAAACTCATTTAAGTCCTTCTCTGCCTCAGCAATTTCTTCCTTTGGCCACGAACCGCCATACTGATTCTTAAACATTGGCTTTATGTCATCATACATACATCCTTCCATCACCGGCTCATAGGGTGGTATGAGCAAGCCGTCCAATACGCCTACCACTACCTCCTCTAAAGGATCCCACTCATTAAAAATATTTACTGTTCTTTTTTCATCCATTGTCCCTGCCCCTTTCTATAAATTTGGTATATTAAAAGTTTCTTTTAAGATGCCAAAGGATATTATTGGCATCAGAATATCCTCCTCATATGGAATGTTTAGTACAAATCCCTTTGCTGCATATCTGTTTTTCAAAGTCTCAACGTAATCAGGATTAAAATATCCGCCCTTTTTTATCGTATCATAGGACAGGATATCTCTTACCCATGTCTGGGATTCCTGCAGAAGCTGCGGGCTCCCTGGCGCAGAAAAGCCAAACTTTTCACGATTGACAATTTTATCCGGCAGCCTGCCCTCACTATACTTTTTCAACAAATATTTTTCCTGAAAATTGTTAAGCTTTAATTCAGGAGGCATACTGGTTACAAATTCCACTAAATCTTTATCCAAAAACGGATATCTGCCCTCCACGGAATTTGCCATCATCATCCTGTCTCCGTGGTCTGAAACCAAATGGTCTGCAATCCTTACCTTAAGGTCAATATAAGAGCGGATATGGAGGGGATGCCGCCTTCTAAGCCTGTCCCTGTTTAAAAGCCCATGATTGACAAAATTTATCTCATCATAATTTTCATTTATCCGGCTGGAATATATCATTCTTTTCGTCTTTTCAAATTCACTGTAATTCTTCTCGTAAAAGAATGTATCCGTTCCCCAAAGTTTTTGCCTTATATCACTCTCGGCATCCGTATTTTGTGTGTTATCTCCCCGCATATTTCGGAATGCATCAAATTTATAGCTCGGATATCCTGCAAAAAGCTCATCTGCACCCTCCCCGGACAATATCACCTTAATTCCATTTTCATGCACAAGCTGTGATAACATCATGGAAGTCGTGTTGTAGCTTTCTTTCAGCGGAGTTTCACAATGCCATATTACCTTTTCAAAATACTTTGAAACATCTTTCAATGCAAACATATAAGAGGCTTCTTCAACATTTAAATCCTCTGCCATCATTTGCTGGTAAGGCTCCTCATTAAAAAACATATCTTCAAATTTCATGGAAAATATGCGGCTCAGCCCTGGTTGTTCCTGATTGGCCAGTTTTGCTATCAGCGAGGAGTCCAATCCCCCGCTCACATATGCGCCAATAGGCACATCCGCTTCTTTTCTCAGTTTCACAGAGCGTTCCAACAGCTCTCCCAGCCGTTCCAGATAATATGCCTCATTTTGATATGTTATCTGGCCTTCTTCAGGATAATCAATATCCCAATACTGTTCATCAGAAATATGGTCTGCATCAACTACAATATAATGTCCCGGTTCAACAGACGCTATGTTTTTAAAAATTGTCCTGGGACTTACGATTCCCGGCAGGGAAAACAACTGGTCCAAGGCAGTCAAATCAACCTCACGGCTGATTCCGGGATACATCAGCAATGATTTTATTTCTGAAGCAAATAAAAAGGCACTGTCTTTTTTACAATAATACATTGGTACAATTCCAAAATGGTCCCGTGCAAGGATAAGCCTGTGCTGCAGGCTGTCATAGATTGCGAAGGAAAATTGTCCGTTTAAGTCGTTGATAAAACCTGTTCCCTTTTCTTCATATAAATGTAATATGACTTCCACATCAGAGTCGGTTCGAAAAACATGTCCCCGCGCACACAAATCTTCTTTCAATTTTCGGTAATTGAATATCTCTCCATTACACACCATCCATATCGTTTTGTTTTCGTTCACAATGGGTTGCTGTCCGTTGTCCAAACCTATGATTTTTAACCGGCAAAATCCCATTGCCATTTCCGGCAATAATTGGATATTTTCATCATCCGGCCCCCTATGCTTAAGAATATTGCGCATCTTGACCAATATATCCCTGTCCGCTGTATCTATCTGTCCACCAGGCTTGAAAATACCACAGATTCCACACATCTTCCCCTAACACCTCCGTAAAAAATCACCAAGACTGGTTCCCAATACCTCTTCTTTTATATTGCGTTTCACCCTGCCATATACAACCCATGCCGTATCTACTGGTCCGCCAAAGCTTTCTACCAGTTCCAGGATATCCGGATGCCTGTCTGCTGAATCCGTAAAAGTAATACCATACTCATATTTATCTTCAATCAGGCCCTCCTCTACCAACGGATTGGCATCCTCATATATGATGGAATCCCATTTTTCCCTGTCTGTATAATTTATTGCAGCGGGCATTACTCCAATTGTGTTATTATGACGTGAATTTTTTCGTTTCATTATGCCCATGCTTTTGGTTGGAAACAAAAAAGAATCTATTATAAATATTTCTTTTCTATATTTCTCATTTAACAGCCCCACTTGCGGATGCGCACAATTTTGTATAATATAATCTGCACGTTTTTCCTTCAGCATTGTCACAGCATCTGTAAAATCAGCAACATATACTACCTCACTCTGCGCTTTGATATTTTGAAATTCGATATAGTTTCTGACAGCATTATCATGACAGGTTCCTTCTGGCCCCAATGTACAGATTCGTATTTTCCCCTTTTTAACATCAGCTTTCATTTCCCGCTCTTTGTCACATGAATGCTCAATAATCATCATATACAATGCCTCTAAAAAATCTGCATCAAGGTCGTTTTCTTCCGCAAATTTCCGGCACTTTTCCATAATTTTACTTACCCGGCCGGGCTGCATAACTGCCACCTGCGACTTCCGCTTATATTCCCCGATTTCTTCAATCAGCCGAACCCTCTGCTTCATCTGTTCTAATATGCAGTCATCTATTACATCAATCTGCTGTCTTTTTTCACTAAGCCAATCCATTTATCTCACCTCCTGACCTGACAATCCATTCACCAGATATTTTACACAGTCTGTTATATTTTCAGTGGAATAGCCCCCTTCCTGTATTATGCACACAGGAACATGGCATCCTGCTAATCCCTCGCCTATTGATTTATAAATTCTGCTTTCCAGATTCCAATTCCCATGGGGATCACCCCGGATAATGTCATATCCCACTGACACCACAATTGCCTCACATGCCGTAAAGTGCCCAAGCATATTTGCAAATGCCGTTAAATATTCTTGTTCTGTAAGTGTACTGCCCAATTCATGCAAAAAGCAGTTTTTTCTCTCTTCAAAACTATAATATGGATATTCGTTCTTCGCAGACGCATGCAGCGAACCAAAAATGATAGAATCATCATCTTGAACTAAGTCATAGGTTCCATTTCCAAAATGATAGTCAATATCCAGTATCCCAACCTTTTTATATCCTGCCCGAAGCAGTGTTTTCGCAGCTATAACAGCATTATTAAAATAACAGTAGCCACCCATGAAACTCCTTCCGGCATGATGTCCGGGCGGACGGCACAATCCATACGAGTAATGTTCCCCTTCTGCAATTTTTTTTGCGGATGCCATTGCCGCAGAAGCCGACATACATGCCTGTTTATAGGTATTGCAGACTACCGGCGTATCATTTTCCACATAAGAAGGAACAAACCTGTGGTTCAGAATATATTCGCCGCTGCCTAATTCTTCACTGTTTTTCTTAATAAATTGAATATACTCCGGCTCATGAACCTGTTTTAAAATGTCCTCAATATCCCTGTCCTGATTTACATAGGAAAAAACTACACCTCTGTATTGCTCCAAAAAATCTGTCACACATCTGTTTCTTTTGATATTTTCATGACAGGGCATCATTTTATTTGTTTTATTATCAAGCAGAAATGGTACTTCTATTTCATTATAGGTATGTGTGACAACATGAATTCTCCTCATTCTATAACCTTCTTTTTTCTCGGTCCTACATCTGTAAATCCACATTTGGAATAAAAACCGTTCGTCTTGTCAAAATCCGGAAAAGACGTTCCGGGTAATCCCACATCAATTCTCTTAATCCCATGTTCCTCACAGTATCGCTCCAAACCTTCAATCAGCAATTTACCGGCCCCTGCACTTCTGTAATCTTTTAATACCCACAATTCCTCAATAACCGCATATTTTCCACAATGCATTGCCTCTGTCACTGAAAAAGCTATCAGGCCAATCCGCTTTTCGCCATGATTTGCAATGAATATTCCATAATTCTCATTATCCGAAATCATATGTGTAATTGTCTTGCTCAGTTCTTCCTTTTCCAGCTCCACCGTGCAGCCCCTTAACTCACTTAATAAGTTTGTCACTCCACACTGTAAAAAATCAATATCCAGGGCATTCGCCCACCGTACATGAAACTCCACCTTTGCCATTCCCCCTTTTATCCAATATTGCAAATTCAGACTACTTCTTTTAAAGCCCTTATCAGCGCCTCGCCCTTCAGCAAAATTTCTTTATATTCTTCCTCTGCATCAGACAATGCCGTTATCGCCCCGCCAACTCCTATTTCCACATGTCCGGGAGTCAAAACCGCAGTACGGATGACAATGTCCAGGTCAACGGCTCCATCCAATGATATGTAGCCTATGGCTCCAGAATAAATTCCTCTTGCCTTATGTTCCAGCTTATCAATAATTTCCAATGTACGCTTTTTAGGCGCCCCCGTCATGGAACCGCCCGGGAACAAACTTTTTATGCAGTCAATACATGAGACGTTCTCTTCTAATATTCCACAAATTGTACTTGTCATCTGATGCACCGTTGCATAGGTTTCAACAGTCATAAGCCTGCTCACCTTAACACTTCCCACTTTGCATACCTTCCCCAAATCATTCCTGCACAAATCACAAATCATTAAATTTTCGGACTGATTTTTCTCATCATTCTCCAATTCAACCCGAAGCTGCTCATCAATTTCAGGATTTGGGCTTCTTTTACAGGTTCCCTTCATTGGCCTTGTCTCTGCAACCCTATCTCTTGTAATCTTTACAAAGCGTTCTATTGAAGTGCTCAGAATTGATACATTATCAAATTTCATATAACAGCCATAAGGCGCCGGGTTCAAATTCCTCAAATGCATATAGTATTTAACCGGATTCACATCAATATCACAGTAAATGGTGTTGGTAAGGCAGATTTCATAGCTTTCGCCATCATGTATTTTTTCAAAACATTCCCCGATATCTTTTATATACTGCTCATGGTCCCTGTCAAATCTATATGAGAATGAATCGCTGCCTCCCGTTTCCTCTTCGATTGCTTCCTCCCTTTTTTCCATTAAGGTGCATTTATTTAAAATTTCCTTTGTTTTATCAAACCATTCCTCTGCCTCAGCTTCCGTATCTTCATCT
>CAZSGT010000005.1:0-5065 GCA_964606215.1 uncultured Lachnospiraceae bacterium | reverse complement strand
AGCGCCACGAGATACTGTTTCTTTTCAATATGGTCGAACACAATTATGCGGTCAAGGAAATACAGGACTGAATCCGGGTACTCCGATTTAAAATCTGTCCTATACCCACAGTCTTTCTTCATTTCATATCCAAAATAACCTCCAAAACCGCATCTGAATTCGAAGGGATAATCCACATCATCCATTCCCTGAACAGTAACATTTGCCAGCTGCCTTTCAATGAAATCAAAAATGCTTTCGTTGTAATGGTATTCTTTATCATCTTTTACAATCGTAAGTGACGTTTTGTCCACATCATAATATAAAGCATATGAAAAGGGGCTCTCCAAACATCCCAAATAAGAAAATCTGGAAAAATCATCTACAACCTTACCGGTATCCAGCCAAATTACATTTTGCCCATTTGCA
The DNA here is from genome assembly GCA_964606215.1 of uncultured Lachnospiraceae bacterium. Taxonomy (GTDB): domain Bacteria; phylum Bacillota; class Clostridia; order Lachnospirales; family Lachnospiraceae; genus CAZSGT01. The sequence goes on along the minus strand of CAZSGT010000005.1, from coordinate 4,657 downwards.
TACCGAAATTGAAAAATATCCTCAGAGGACACATCCAGCTCCAGCTCCCGCACCCGGAAATTTAATCTTTTTTCCTGCTCAAACCATTTTTCCGATACATAATTATCAACAATTGCCTTAAAATTCTGAAGAAGCTTCTTTCCATATTGAGTCTTAATAGATTCCGGATGAAACTGCACTCCATAAATGGGCTTGTTTTTACATGCAATCCCCATAATCGTTCCATCCTCGCACCATGCAATTTTTTCGATATCCTCACTAATACCGTCCAAAACCAAAGAATGATATCTTACCGCTTCAAATCCCTGTTCCATCCCCTGAAACAGTAAATGTTCATTATGGTATATCTTGCTTATTCTTCCGTGCATAACTTCATGTGCATTCACAACCACGCTTCCGAATATGCTGCCTATTCCCTGATGTCCCAGGCAAATACCTAAAATCGGAACATTTATTTTTTCAATTACCTCTTTGCAGACGCCAAAATCATTTTTATTTTTGGGAGTTCCCGGACCAGGAGAAATCACAACATTGTCAAAATCCAATTTGCAGATTTCATCAAAAGATAGTTCATCGTTTTTTATTACGATGGTATTTTCATCGTTAATTTCAGATAAATATTGAAATAAATTATATGTAAAAGAATCATAATTATCAATTAATAGTGTTTTCATTTTTTATCCCCCTTATCTTATAAACGCTTATCCTTACCTTATAAATACCGTACTATATCCTCCACTCTCCGTTTTGGCACTACATAATCCCCATTTTTGTCAAGATAATACTTTACATCACCTTCCTTAATATCTGTCAGCCTGCTCTTATGTGAAGGATAGCCAAATGCCACCATCGTATGAAGCATCTGGCTGTCTGAAAGTGAAAAAATCCCAGACAGCTTCTCCCGTTCAAAGGCACCTATAATACAGCTTCCCACTCCATACTTCCATGCAGTCAGCGTCATATTACTGATAGCAAGTCCCACATCAATATCACACGTTTTACTGATATCCATATTCTGCACCACGGCAACAAACAATACCGGCCGCTCCGTCTTCTTTGGCCTCCCCTGTTCAGCTGCCAGGTACCTTGCCCAGTATGTCATTGGAAATACAGCCTCTGTCATTGCCTCGCTCCGAATAACAATATAGCTTAAGGGCTGGCAGTTGGCAGCGCTGGAAGCATATGTGGCAGCCAGCAGCATTTCATCAATGATGCTGTCGGCAATTTTCCTCTGCTCAAACCGGCGATAAGTTCTTCTTGTCTTTAAGAATTCTATTAATTCCATGCCTTCTTCACCCTCTCCCTAAAATCCCTCTACAAGCATAAACACATTGTTTCCACCATCACCATAAGCATTGACGCCTCCTATAATTCTGTCACCGTGGAAGTATACATTTTCCGTATTTATGTAAAATGGTGAATTTTCAATATCTATATCCTTGTTCAGATTCTGCAGATGAATAGTGGCAGGAAATATTTTATGATATACACTCAAAACTGTTTTTATTAAACCCACAACTCCACTTGCACATTCCAAATATCCAATATTGGGTTTTATCGAACCAATTGCGCAGAAATTTCTTCTGGAAGTGTTCAAAGCTTCCGTAAATGCCGTAAACTCTATGCAATCACCAAAATGTGTTCCTGTTCCGTGAAATTCCAAAAAAGAAATTTGTTCAGCCTTTATGCCGGAAATATCCATGGAACACTGTATAGCTTCTGAAATCCCATCTATACTCGGAACTGTATAGCCCATCTTTCTCCTGCCGTCATTATTTACCGCACTTCCCGGGATGACAGAATAAATTCTGTCCCCATCTGCAACAGCATCCTCCAGCCGTTTCAATACAACAATGCCGCCACCGTCAGAAGGAACTGTTCCATCTGCGTCCTGGTCAAAGGTTCTGCATTTTCCACTTTTTGAATAAATCAGCCTTTCGTCATAAAAATATCCATTTTTATGCGATGGCTGTATGCTCACACCGCCTGCAATCCCGCAGTCTATATCCCCCAGCAGCAAAGATGATACCGCCATATGAACCGCGGCCAGGGATGATGCGCAGGATGCGCACACACCGACGCTTTGTCCCATAAAACCATACAGATAGGAAATCATGGAACTGTAATACTGATTATCTGATACATATGACAATTCTTTCAGGTAATAAGGATTCTGCAGATCATCTGGAAGCACAATTGTTTTCCTCCACTCAAAAGAAGAATCACTGCAGCAGAACACTCCTGTTCTCCCCTCCTCGACAGATATATTTCCCCTGCAGTCCCCGACTGCCTGCCCCACTAATGTATAGAGCAGGCTGAGCTGAGGATCCACAAAAGGAACCAGCTGTTCATCAATTCCCAAAACCGCCATTTCCTGCACATCCCCGATACAGCCAGACGCACCGATATGCGGCCATTTCTCATCCCCATCATTCGCAGTTTTTATATGTGTAATACTTTCTTTTTTATTAATCAGGTTATCCCACAATTCATTATATTGATTTGCCCCAGGCACAATACAGGATATACCTACCACTGCAACTTTGTCGCTCAAAACGCCTCACCCCCTATACTGGTAGTTTATACCTTGCTTAACTCTCTGATATCTTTGTTATAATACCAGCCTATGCTGGTTATGAATCCTAAAATACCTGTACACAGGAACATGACTGCCATGCCACTTCCATTTCCCTCTCCAACAAGCATTCTCAGATATCCGGCAAACATACTTCCACTTTTCATAAATGGTTCAAATACCCTGTCTGCCAATACTCCACCCAATAAAATCGCAACCGGAATTGTCGAGAACTGAATTGCATTTCTGACTGCGAATATCCGCCCCTGCACCTGCGTCGGAATATTTTTATACATTATGTGAGTCTGAGCCGCATTAATAAACGGGATTGGCAGGCTGGCAGCAACCGCAGCAATGCTCCATACAACAAAATTCTGCCCCAGTCCCATCAATATGTCTCCAAACAGGAAAGAAAATGCCGCTGACATATAAATCAGCTTAACATTATCCTTTGTTATTTCCTTAAATGAAATTATCAGGCCGCCAAACACACCGCCAAACCCCATAATTCCTGTAACAATACCTAAAATATTGTCATTCCCTCCGCTTCTTGCCAGAATCATCGGTGACAAAATATTTTCATATGTCAATCTTGAAAAGAAATTCATACATGCCATACTTAAAATAATGTACCATATTCCTTTATGCTGCATCAGATAACGAAACCCGTCCCTGCACCCATCAAAAATACTTTTTCTCCCGGCGGATTCCTTCTTTATTTTTTCAGGAATACGTATAAAAAAACACAAAACAGTAAAAGCAAAAATGAAAGTTACAAAGTCGATTACCAATACTCCTTCCAAACCAATCAGAGAAACAAAAAATGCCCCCAGGACCGGTGCGGCTATACTGCATAAATTCGCTGAAAAAGAACTCATCCCGCTGACTCTTTTATAATGTTTCTCTTCCACCATAATTCCAAGTGCCACCTGTTCAGCAGGAGATTGAAATGAGTTCATGGTACCAATAACCAGATTTACCAGATAAATCTTCCAAATTACAAGCGTACCTGTCCGGCAGCTAATAAAAACAAACAAACTGCATAATACCGCCAGCAAATCAGATACCAGCATAATATTTTTCTTTTTATGCCTGTCAATAAAAGCACCCGAAAAAATGCTTACCAATATATATGGCAGATATGAGCAGAAACCCATTAAGGAAACCCCCATTGCAGAATTCGTCTGCTTATATGCCCAGATAACCAGAGCAAATCCTGTCATGGCACTCCCCAGCTGTGATATTGACTGGCTAATCCAAAAAAGAACAAAATTACTAAATTTAACTTCTTTATTTATCTCTTCCCTATTCATATATAATCCCCTTGGACCGTCTTTGTCCGACAACTCTATACAAATAACAAGCAAACCTGTAATGACGGTATGCCTGCTGGTTTTGTCATAAACTGACCGATATATGACTGCAAACCCTGATTGAGTTGATTCTTAATATAAAATATCTACACTTAAAAGGGTACATTCATTTTTTTAAATATAGCATCAAATTGTCGATTTGTCAATGCTATATACAGAAATTTCAGAATAAACACACAAAGAATTATTAGCACTAAAGGTTCATATAATTAGTTTTTTAATTTGATTTTTTACGCAATTTTACCTTTATTGTATCTTATAATGATATATTTTCTGTCTCTTTTCCGCCTAAATAGCCTTATAATACAACTACAGGCATACCTCACTCCTCCACCTTCCACCGATTCTTCGGTCTCACATCAATCTGAATCCGGCAGTCTGAAGTATGAGCATAATTGATATCCAGGCTGTAATCAATCTGTACGCCCAGATATCCCTCCTCTTCCACCACCTCCACCGATGACGTATGCAGTCCAAGAAGCAATTTCCCAAAGGGTGTATTGTAATACGTTACATATTTTTGTCCCGGTTCAAATGACATCTGAACCTCCACAGCCCCCCGTTTGATTAAATCTACCTTGTCGCCATCAATTTTAATGGTATTGCTGACCTTCCACTCGGGAGACACCGTCTCCGCAGCAGAATCTGCAGGGTCTATAAACTCCTCATACCGGATATATTTTTTGCCGTCCCGCAGATAATAAGTACC
>CAZSGT010000004.1:0-19713 GCA_964606215.1 uncultured Lachnospiraceae bacterium | reverse complement strand
CCTCTTTAACCTGTCCGGAAAATCCCTGTAAATCCCTGTCTATATGCACCCGGATACGACTCTCGTCCCACTGGTTCATGTCTGAAAAACATAATGCCATAAAAACCACATCCATATTTCCCTCATAAACGTGGATGCAGATATGCTTCTGCATGTGCTGCAATGCTTCTATATGATGCCCCAGCCCCAGCCCATAGAGGACATAATCAAACTTCTTCCCGGAAAACCAGCTTTGCGCCAGCATCTGTGCCTCTTGCACAACATCCATATTTGTGTGAAAATAAAACCGTCCACGGGCATCCTCACAGGACATAATTACACTGCCATCTTCGGAGTACTCTGGCACATAGCTCTTTTCAAGCAGTTCTTCCCGGCGTTTGTCCCATGCCGGTTTCAAACCTTCTCCTTCCATGCCGCCAGCACCAGCACTGTTCTCTTCCATTGTACCTGCTTCTATGCCATTCACTCCGAATAATTCCTGCGCCAGGGATGGGTTCTCCTTCTGCAGCCATGTAAAGTTTTCCATAAAATGTCCAAAATCCCACTCCGGCTCTTCTCCCCTGTACATTGTCATTAACTGGCGCAAAAACGGAACCACTTGCATCTCGAACAAATCCGCCAGCAAAATATAATCCTCGTTCTGCTGTGCTGCTATAAGATTCTGCAGTACTGCCACGAGACTCTCCGCACCGAACTGTTCCATCAACGCCGAGTCAGCTACAAACATAGATAACAGCTGCTGATATTCTTCCAACAGCTGTCTTATCCATGCCATACCATATATATACTCCTGTCTGCGCAAAAATGTAACCGTTTGTTGTATCCGCTTATATAAACTCCGGCTATGCTCCTGTATTTTCGTCATGGTTTCTTCCTTTCATCTGCTCTGCGAACTCTTTTTCGCATCCTGAAGAATGCTTTGCATTCTTCCAATGGCTCGCCTCTGGCGAGACTATTTCATCTGCTCTGCGAACTCTTTTTCGCATTTCAGAAGTTTGGCTCTGCCAAACTTCCAATAGTTCAGCCTCGCTGAACTTATTTCATCAGAGCAAGCATTTCGCCTGCACCTTCTGCTACCGCCTGATACACACCCCGGGCACTCTGGTACATATGGATGTCATCTGTCATCTGATCTCCCTCCACATGATAGATTTTCCCCAAATCAGCCGTCACATTTTCTGTGATATATACATCCAGCAAATCATAAACCGGCTGGCTCTCAATCCATCTGTTATTCTCTGATATTTGCTGCTGCAGAGACAGGTTCTTTTTGTCAAATGCGCCCTTTTCCATGTTATGAAGTATGGTATTGCAGGCTTTTGCCGCCGCAGACGCCCTTGCCTCGATTTCTTCCAGCTGCGACACAAAATTCCCAATATATGCCTCCACCTTTTTGTAGCTGTCCGCATCGAAAGATGGCTCTCTCGCATTGAGTATCGTCTCAAAATCTGCATCTTTGTCACAATACGCATCAATTACTTCCCGCAGCGTCATCAACCGGCTGCCATGAATCAATGCGCCGCCCTCCGTGGCATCTATCACATCCAGATTCGGCATCTCCCGGATTGCCTGCTCAAACCAGTTTCTGTAGAATTTCCAATCGTATCGGGACAAAATCATCTCCCCATTTATTCCCTCTATCATCTCCTTGGTTGTTTCTTCATTTAGAATCCGGTCGTCTTGTCCTCCCGCATGGGTATGACCGCCCTTATAAGCCAAATCCTGGCCTATCAGAACAATGCGTTCAAATCCCAGGGCAGCGGCTGTCATAAATGCCGCCGTTGCCACCGAACCGCCTGGATGATAGGGTGGAAATTTCTCTCCGATAAACGCATAGGCATCCATCAGAAGAAGATTGTTTCTAAACCAGATTTTGACACCCTTATGGAATTGCAGAATCTCTGCATTGGAATCCATGATACAAAACAGTGGTACATCTGCAATCCGCTCATCTGATATATAAGAGGAAGGTTTTCTGGGATCCAGAGTTACCATGGCATCCGGACGAATATTGTGGGAAAGCAGATATCGCACTGCCGTGTCCGTTGCAAGAATAAAAGCATGTCCTTTCGCCTCTGCAAGCAAATCAATATTACCATCCAGAGAAGGTCCTGCAGAAACTATAATTACCGGCATATCCGACGGCATATCCGGAATATACTCTGCAATCATGCGCCCCTCTTTAATAAATTCAATGTTTTTAATGGTATTTTTCACGATATCCTTACCAAAATTCGCCTGGGTATCACGGTTGACCAGTGCCATCTCCTGTTTATCCCTGGCAGTCCTGACAAATTGCAGGTATTGTTCGGGAAACAGTTTGTCGTATCCAGTATGTTTTGTAATAATCATAGATGAAATATTCGTCCAGTGCAATCTGCCATGTAAATCTACTGCAAAATCCACATCATTGTACTCTTTAAAGTAGAAATACACCCGTTGATCCTCAAAGAGCTTCGTCATGTCCCGGCATTCCAATGCCGCGAGAAATATGGAAACACTTGGCTCATAGATATGCAGCAAGGCATCCTCCTGCATACAGGACAACATCTGTTCTAACAAAACACCATTTCCCAGCCCAAAGACGGCGGCTACCACTTTCATATTCTGATACTGAAACTGCTCTGCCCATGCCTCCGCCTCTGCCATGGGGCGGTATGCGCTGTTCAAACGCTGACGGACCCCCTCGAAGCTCACTGACAAAATTGGTGTGCCGTCTTTTGCCTCTCCCGCCTCTACGTCCTCACAAATATTTTCCTTGACACCGCTTTGCAAGCTTTCATATACACACTCATACAAACCTGCCCGGCATTCCTTTAACACTGCCAGATTTTTTTCCAGATATCCCATGTTCGTCCTCTTTTCTGTGTCTTCCTCTTTTTATTCAATCCCATCTGCAATGGCCTGAAATTTCTCAATCATTTCATATTTTATCAAATCCGCTAACAATACATAGTCTTTCTCTTCCATGGAAGACAGCATTTGCTGTAATGTTTCATGAATCTGCGCATCTTCAAACTGCATTTCATCATGCTCCTGTTTATACAGATACATTTCATCAATGACTGTAACCAGTTTGGGCAGCTCCTCACTAAGCTCCTCCATCCCCTTTTTGTCCTGTTGCTGATAGAACAACTCCGCTATGGCATCCATACTCTGTATCCGTTCCTGTATATTTTTCTTGATATCTGTCATATTCGCTCTCCTATTCTATATATTGCCTATCTTTGTGCAGGCAGCCATTCACTCCACCTTGGCGAATCTCTTCGCCCACAGGGGTACTGAATAACTTTGCCTTCGCGCAAACGATAAGAAACACGCTTTGCGAGTTTCTCATCATTCGCATAGCCAACATAGTTGGCATTGGCGTTCAAATATCTTGCGAGCAAGCTCGCAGATTATTTTCACTTTGCCTTCGCGCAAGTAAAAATATAGAGCCGGCCAAACGGCCGACTCTACATCGATAGTCGTCATACAACTTACTGAAGTAAGGATAACACACCCTGTGTAGCCTGGTTAGCCTGAGCCAACATAGACTGACCTGCCTGCTGTAAGATGGAGTTCTTGGAGTATCTAACCATCTCATCTGCCATATCTGTATCACGGATGCGGCTCTCAGCGGACTGTAAGTTCTCTGCTGTGTTGTCTGCATTGGTAATTGTGTGCTCTAATCTGTTCTGAAGAGCTCCCAGTTTAGAACGAGCCTGAGATACAATTGTAAGAGCAGCCTCTACTGTACTGATTACCTTTGTTACAGCGGAACCAGCCAATGTCATGGATGCTGCAACAGAACCAACTTCAATACCTAAGCCAGCTGTTGTCATAGCAGAAATGCTGAATGTAATTGTCTGGTTTGTGTTAGCACCAACCTGCAGTACCTTGTTTGTAAATCCACCAGAAAGAAGCTTCATTGTATTGAACTCTGTCTGAGATGCAATACGGTCAATCTCTGAAGAAAGTGCTGCTGCTTCAAGAGCGATTGCCTCACGGTCAGCTGTTACATAGGTATCGTTAGATGCCTGAACTGCTAACTCACGCATTCTCTGGATACAAGAATGAATCTCATTCATAGCACCCTCAGCGGTCTGGATAAGAGATGTACCATCCTCTGCGTTTGTAGAAGCCTGGTTCAAACCTCTGATCTGTCCTCTCATCTTCTCAGAAATAGAAAGTCCTGCTGCATCATCTGCTGCACGGTTTACTTTGTAACCAGAAGACAACTTCTCTGTGTTCTTTGCAAGATTTGTGTTGGTGATTCCCAACTGTCTGTTAGCGTTTAACGCTGTCATGTTGTGCTGTACTATCATAGTAATTCCTCCTTGAATATACGATACCATCCGTGGTATCGGTGCTTAAAATAGTGTCTGGTATATATCCGTACATATACACCTGTTACTCTCACACAGGACATCGCCCGGTTCAAGTGGTAAGTAATTTTTTACTTGTAATATATATCGGTGGAAATCCGAAATACTTAACCCCTTTTTTTATTTTTATGAAACTTTTCTATTTTCCAAAGGTCTTTACTGACGAACTTTCCTATAGAGTAAAAATAGAGCCGGCCAAACGGCCGACTCTACCTTGATAGTCGTCATACAACTTACTGAAGTAAGGATAACACACCCTGTGTAGCCTGGTTAGCCTGAGCCAACATAGACTGACCTGCCTGCTGTAAGATGGAGTTCTTGGAGTATCTAACCATCTCATCTGCCATATCTGTATCACGGATGCGGCTCTCAGCGGACTGTAAGTTCTCTGCTGTGTTGTCTGCATTGGTAATTGTGTGCTCTAATCTGTTCTGAAGAGCTCCCAGTTTAGAACGAGCCTGAGATACAATTGTAAGAGCAGCCTCTACTGTACTGATTACCTTTGTTACAGCGGAACCAGCCAATGTCATGGATGCTGCAACAGAACCAACTTCAATACCTAAGCCAGCTGTTGTCATAGCAGAAATGCTGAATGTAATTGTCTGGTTTGTGTTAGCACCAACCTGCAGTACCTTGTTTGTAAATCCACCAGAAAGAAGCTTCATTGTATTGAACTCTGTCTGAGATGCAATACGGTCAATCTCTGAAGAAAGTGCTGCTGCTTCAAGAGCGATTGCCTCACGGTCAGCTGTTACATAGGTATCGTTAGATGCCTGAACTGCTAACTCACGCATTCTCTGGATACAAGAATGAATCTCATTCATAGCACCCTCAGCGGTCTGGATAAGAGATGTACCATCCTCTGCGTTTGTAGAAGCCTGGTTCAAACCTCTGATCTGTCCTCTCATCTTCTCAGAAATAGAAAGTCCTGCTGCATCATCTGCTGCACGGTTTACTTTGTAACCAGAAGACAACTTCTCTGTGTTCTTTGCAAGATTTGTGTTGGTGATTCCCAACTGTCTGTTAGCGTTTAACGCTGTCATGTTGTGCTGTACTATCATAGTAATTCCTCCTTGAATATACGATACCATCCGTGGTATCGGTGCTTAAAATAGTGTCTGGTATATATCCGTACATATACACCTGTTACTCTCACACAGGACATCGCCCGGTTCAAGTGGTAAGTAATTTTTTACTTGTAATATATATCGAAATTTATTTAAAATAATTAACCCTTTTTTAAAAAAAATTTTATTGTTTTTGATCCATAAACTGTGGAGCAGACAATCCCGGCTGGTTCGCCATGTTCTGATAATAGCTGTCCGCCACTCTCGTATTCTTTCTGGCGTCCTTTATCTCTTTTCTTTGCTCCTTGAAATAATTATCCATCTTTGTCTTATTCTGCTTCTCCAACACCTGAATCCGTGTACTCAACTCCGTAATACCACGAATCAATTCCTGCATCTGCAATATGTCTGCCTTGTACTTGTCCGGCTCTGCCTTAATCTCCTCAGATACCCGTTCGTAAATATGCTCAAATCCTCTCTCTAACTGCATCAGGCGTTCTATATATATTTCCTTATCCTCCATACACGCTCCAAAGGCGTCCATGGAAATCTCATCTTCATTTACAATCCGTTGCTGTTTTGCCGTCAGCTCTTCTAATTTTTCTAATACCTGTTTCTTTTGTACCAGCGAATCCTTTAAAACATTTACATACACGGTCACATCGTTCTTCATCCGCAAATCTCCTCCTCTTTGATCTGATACAGATTAGAGTGCATTTGCTCCCCTAATCGACACACGTCATTCTAAAATATCTTATATTATTGTATCGTATATTTTCCCCCATAATCTTAGCATTTTCCTAAAATTGACGCAAAATCTCGTTCGTATTTCCTTTGAGTATCTCCACTTTACCTTCGTGTAAATAAAGAACGGCAACAAATGAATGCCGGAGTTCTATTGAAACTCCGGCATTTTCTCAATTCTTCGGACAGCGTCCAGAAACAATCGTTCTCCATCCAGCATATAGGCAGCACGGGCTCTCGCCATCGCCGCATGCTCTGCATAATATTTTTCATCCGTCATATAGCGGTGAATGCGGTCATTCATCGCCGGATATGTATCCACCACAAAATCCTCTCCTGCACCCAGCGCCACGTCTCCCCCCGGCAGCGACACAGCCGGAAGTCCCATTGCCATGGCTTCAATCACGGAAGTCCCTCCGCCAGTTCGTTTCGGATTTACATAGATGTCGCAAATCTCTGCCAACGCCAGTATCTCATCGACAAATCCTAAAAAACTGGAAGCCTCCGCTACAACAGGATTTTGTTCCATCTTTTCATCATAGGAATTGAACCTTCCCGCAAAAACTACAAAACCTCCCTGGTCCACAGCTTTTTGCATCACCTTCAAAAACTCGCCGTCTACCTCATCATCCAGTCTGCCTCCCACCACCAGCAACAGCTTTCTGTCCTGAGGTAACCCAAACTGTTCCCTGGTATACGTTTCCTTTTGCGACCGCAAAGTAGAGTTAAAGGGGCAGTAAACCAAATGGTTCTCTGTTTTATTATTTATTTTTCTCCACTGGGCATCTTCTTCGCACAGGGGTCTTCCGATTAGCTGAAACTGAGCAACGGTTGTCGTTCTTCCCGACGGCACTGTATTGACCGCAATTAACGGATACATACTGCTGCATATGCCGCCCGTCAGGTTCTGACCGCCAATATCTACCATAAAATATGGATTTAACTCCTTTACAAAGTTCACAATGGTCTGTATGCTTTCTATATTTGGCATATCTGGTTCACACTGTGTAAACATAAAATCCATTCCTCTATAGCTGACAGTTTCCAAATCCAGATTCTCCTCTATATATGCCGGCACTACGGCGCCTGTAAAAGGAATCATTCCTTTCTGTGTCAGCAGGTCTGCTGTATTTATAATAAAAGGAACCAGCCCCATCCCCTTTGCAATCAGATAACATCTATCCAATATGGTCTGGGTAGGTCCATGTCCCTCCACCAGATACTGGTTAATAAAAAAGACGACATACTTTTTTGTCCGCTTTTCTACAGGTACATAGTCCGGCAGCACCGTCAGTTCTTTCTTAAACAACTCCAGAATATGCTGATAACATTTCAATGAAAGTGTTTCTATATCCATGTCTACCGCATCACTATTCATAAAAGTCAGGCGTTTAATCTGTTCATAGACATATAAACGATTTTCCTTTGTCAACGTCAAAGCGTCCAATAAAAACTCGTACATCTGCCGAATATATTTCTTTTGCCGGGACTGGTCATATGCCTGGGACAAATTCGCAATCTGCCATAATTCTTCTTTATACTTTTCACGTATTAGATTTTGTGCATCCATATTCTCTCCTTTATAGAACATAGAATTTCCTATTCGCGCATCCCTGCGGAGCATTTTTATCGAATAGGAGGAATTTCCTGTTCGATAAAAACATAGCGGAGCTGTATAACAACTCCGCTATAAAAATCTTTTACTATTTATGCTCCCTCTCTATTCAAGCGCATAACTTCTTTCCATGTATCCCTCATCTCTTTGATATACTTTAACGCCTCATTCAGTGCATCGGCATCTTTTTTCAGATTTGCCTCTACCAGCTTGCGGTAAATATAATCGTATACCAAATCGAAATCCTTCGCTACCGGATATTTAAAATCCAAGGTGGCACGAAATTCTGTAATGATGTTCTGTGCCTTTATAATATTGTTATGTGCTTTCTCAATATCCTGTTCCTCAATACCCTGTAAAGCAATATTGCAAAACTTAATTGCGCCTTCGTATAACATCAAAGTCAGCTCTGCCTTTGAGGCAGTCTGAATTGAACTGTTTTTATACTTCATTGCCGCATTGATAGCCATATTCTATTACCTCCTTGTACTTAAGAATTATGGTCTTATGAGTTTCCGAACATACCGCCTAATGCAGACTGCTGGGAATTGAGCAGCGCCAACGCTTTTTCCATAGCTGTAAACTGCTTATAATATCTGTCCTCATAATCCTTCAGCTTAGACTCCCATTTCTTAATGTCTTTCTTGTAGTTGCTAAGCTGTTTCGTCATCTCTTTATCGTTGTAGAAAGAATGAGAACTGCGCATTGTGGTGGAAGTCTGCTTCTCTGTCATGGTCTTATAAAGATTTCCAAAAATGCCGGATAAAATCTGTGTAACCTTGTCTGGATCTTCCTCCAGCATTTTCTTCAGTTTGTCATCCTTCTCTGCATAAGTGGCATCTGTCGTATCTCCAAAGATATGGAGCAGTCCCTTCTCCGTATAGTCACTGGAAGTCATAATGCCAAGAGAGGATAAACTGTAGTTCTTTCCGTCAATGTTTACAGAAGACATCATAGCATTCTTCATGGCAGAAAGCAAATCACCTAAATTGCTGTCCCGGCGAAGAAGAGAATCTTTAATCTTTGTCTCCCATTTCTCAATCTCATCATCGGACATGTCTTCCTTCTGCTCGGAAGTCAGAGGTTCATATCCTTTGGCAGAGTCTGCATAGTACAACTCATTCATCTCTTTCAGAAGCTTATTGTACTCGCTAATTGCCTCTTTGATGGTATCATACACACCGGTTACGTCATTGGCAACCGTGATGGTAACTGCCTTTCCGTCGGTGACTCCCTTTGCCTCAAAGGTCACACCGTTGGCGCTGATGGTATTGGTTGAGCTCTCAAGAATCGCTCCGTTTAACTCTACCTCACAGTTTGTAGCTGCAACAACCGTCATACCGCTGGCATCAGAACCGTTGAGAACCTCTGAACCATCTACATTGCTAAGCTTTAATGCATTCAAAGCTGTACTGTTGACGGTCTGTCCGCCTGCCTGCGCAGCCGTAACTACATCCTGCGTCAGATTGTTCATCAGATATGTGCGGGACGCCGTGGAGTCAAAAGTCTTTCCATCGGAGGTCGTGAAACCGTTTTCTACCATATCCTCTATCTGCTGCTTGGTGTCATCAGATTTCATATAGGTACTGGTATCTTTATCAATATAATCCTTCATGGCTGCAACTTTGTCCTCGGCAACCCATGTGTTGTATGTTTCTTCGTCAATTTCCCCAGCTTCCAGTTTCTTCTGTAAATACTCTTCACCCTCTGCGGTAAGCGTAGTAACAGCGTCGTCACCAGTTCCTGTGGTAATCAGATATTTGTTCGTCAGTTCTTCTTTCTTTAACTTCTGTAAGTCATTGGTAGCCGCTGCCTTTGTCTGCTTATCCCAAAGTTCCTGCAACTGGGTCTGCGCCTCAGTTTTCTCTTTGTCCGTTCCGTTCATCAACGCACTGATAGCAGAGTCAATGGTAGCACGGTCCGTAGAACTGGAGTTCTCATAGTTTAATGTGTTACGCAAATTGGTAACTGTTGCCTCCTGAGCTGCGGACATATTGTATGCGGTCATGGTAAATGCCGCTTCATCTCCACTGGTTGCAGACTGAATGAAAAATCTCTGCTGATCCTCATCAAAGGTGGCATTTATGCCAGCACGGGAAAGGTTGCTGACAAATTCATCCACTGTCGTGCTTTCGGAAATAGCAAGGGTCGTGGTCTTACCGCCGGATGTGACGGAAATCTGCGTGCCTGTTCCGCCGTATCCCAAATCACTAAGCTTCGTAGAACCTTTTACTTTACTGCCATCTGCGGAAGCCAGCTTTCCACTGGTCACATACTGACCGCTTGCCAGCCTGTTTATCTTTATAGAGTTGGCGCCATTGGAAGCCTTCGCTGTAGCGGTTGCTGATACCAGACTTTCATTAGATGACTTTGCAGACTTGGTCTTATATGTGGTCTGCAGACGCATCTTGGAAGCAAAGGTCTGATAAAAGTTAGTAATCTTGGTATTTAATTCTTTCCATTTATCCTGTTTCCACTCTAACTTTGTCTTCTTGTTTTCTACTTTGGTCTTTTTCATAGAGTGTGCAGACATCAACGCCTTAACAATCTCTTCTGTGTCCAGACCAGAGTTCAAACCTGTCATACGAATTGCCATAATGAACCTCCATTCTTAATCTAAAACTCTATCTCTTCTCGTCTAACATAAGCCCGGTAAGTTCCCAAAGTTTTTCAAGCATCTTCAAGGCGTCTTCTGAAGGAATTTCCTTAATCACTTCATCCGACTCCGCATCGTAAATCTTAATGGAAATACGTTTTGATTTCTCATGATAAGCAAATTCACAGTTGGTACGACTCTTGCGCATAGTGCTATTGGCATTCTCTACTGCACTCTTAATCGCCTTTTCAGAAAACTGCTTCTTCTGCTGCTCATCATCCCCAGACTTTCCTCCATCCTTGTCGGTCTCTGCTGGTTTCTGTACTTGAATCGGTGTAATCTCAATGTCCTGTCTCGCAGCCGTATCTGCATGCTCCTGTACACTGGCATGGCTGGTCTGCGTTGTGGGTTGAGCGTAACTTGCCGCTGCTCCTTTAATGGCTTCTATTGCCATAATACCACCTCCATGTGTTATGTGTTTGTTCCTACAGAGTACCGGAAATCCCTCTGTCATTCCGGATACTCCTTGTATCTCCTGATACTCTTATCATAGCTTACTTGTAGTATCGGCACAATCCTCCAAAAAGTTTATATCCCTTAAGATAATAAATTCTTGATGGATGCCATATCCACTTCCTGGGATGCTGCCTCTTTGTTGGCATCCTGAATCTGCATATAAATCTCTTTGCGGTAAATCGGCACAGACTTTGGTGCGCTGATTCCGATTTTGACCTGATCTCCCTTAATTTCCAGGAGAGTTACTTCGATATCATTTCCAATCATAATCGACTCGTTTAATTTCCTCGCTAATGCTAACATCTACTCTCCCTCCTTTTCCTTTGCCGCCTTGAGGGCACTGTAAAAGTCATATTTCACCTCATAGTCCGGATTCTCTGCAATAATCTGTACGCCTTTTCTGGTATTGGCATTGATGATAATCGGAGCTTTTTTGTTTACTGTCATCTTGGTAATATCCGGCGGTACCGTCATGGTGAGAAGAATGACCATGTCCTCCTCGTTGACTCCTCCAATGCCTTTTAAAAGCTCATCCTCCACTACCGGATTGTACTGGGCGTCTACCATTTCCGGACTGATTACCGGCAGTGCAAGACCCTGTTCATCCACGCATTGCAGCCAGGAATAGGTATGTTTTTCTCCGGACTCAATATCATACAAAATCGTATAACGCTTGAACTCCTCAAAACCTAATAAACCATTTTCAAAGGTAATCACCTTTTCCTCGTCCAAATCCACCTCTCCAAAATACCTTGTCTTCACTAACATGTGTTGTCCCCCTTTTCTATATAGTGTTATTGCCATCCCCCACAGGGCATGGCAACCTTTTCAATCATGCTGCTCCCGCCCGAAAAGACGGGAGTTATTACTCATTAAATATAATCTAACAATGTATTACCAAGAATCTTTGCCGTCGCTCCCAGAGAAGCATTGTACAAATCATCTGCCTGGGTCAGGTTTACAATGGCCTCTGCCAAGCTAATATCCTCATTATCTGAAAGCATTTCCTCATATTTGTCCTGCATATCCAGCATCTTATTGTAGGTCAGCTCCAGACGGTTCTCCCTTGCACCTAATTCAGAGGTGGCATTACTAATCATCTGCTGGGAATCCTTTATCATGGTAAGCCCTTTTCCAAATGCCTCCTGCATAACCCTTGTACGGAGATTGTGCTCTGCCTCCAGTGTCTTTTTCAAGCTCTCTAACGCGGCAAGCTCATCCTTATCCGTTGTAGCCTTAATGACCTTGTCGGCGTCTGCAATCCTGGCTTCCACCTCTTTCACTGCGTCCACAGTCTGGTAAATATAATCGTATGTCCGCTGGATACTGGTACTGATAGCATCTTTTCCCTGGGTGTTTACCTTGATATTCTGGTTGAAACTGATATCATACTTGATATCCTGCCCATCCGGGTCACCGTACTCCAATACCTTTTCGGCAATAATGTCATAACAGGTAGACTCAAAATAATGCTCAGGGCGGATGTCGGTATTGTCAAACTGGGTCTTTGTATATTCTACAGAGATATCTGCATCCTTGCTGACCAGATTTGCCTGCACAGTCTTACCCATGAGAAGTTCTCCGGTATCGTATAAAAATACCACATCATCGTCGTCCACGTCGTATGCGCCTGGATCTGTGGATGCTTTGGTTATGGCATCATAGTTGGCTTTCACTACCGTTCCCGTGGCATCCTTATAGCTGTAATCCAAAGAAACGTAATCCTCCATCGTACCGGAGGGCTGTGTCACAACGCCTGTTGAACTAATGGACATTTTGGAATTGGATAAATCGTCATATGCCAGCACCAGACGGTATACCTGGCTCAGAGTGGCAGACTCATCCACATACTGCTGTCCATCGGTATATGTGGCATCGTAAGCCGTTCCACCCTGCACAACATTGAAACTCTCAATGTCAAAGGCATTAAAGTTTTCTTTGATATTGTACTGAAGGTTTTTCTCTGTCTTTCCAAATACCATGGAGGAGTCTGTACGATAACCCGTAAAGATATAGCGGCCGTTATAATCGGCATTTGCCTCCTGGGTATAAATATCTTCTACATACTGCTTCAGCGTAGCCAGCACGTCATCACGGTCCTGCGCGGTCAATGTGTCGTTGGCTCCCTGATTACAGTAATACACCATATTTCCCAATATAGTACTGATATTGTCCAGTGTGCTGTCCGTCATGGACACCCAGGACTGCGCATCCGGAATATTCTTGTCCACATACTGGTTAATCTCTGCCATATCTGACCGGTATTTTAAAGCGCGCACGGCAATAATCGGGTCATCGGAAGGACGTTGTATTTTCTTTCCGCTGGCATACTGGTCATTTGCCGTCATAACCTTTTTCTTGGCATTTCCCACGTGCTGCATGGAACTGTTTGTAATCATGGTATTGGTAACTCGCATAGTATAACCTCTTTTCTGTTCTATCTATGTTCTCAATCTTAATATCTCATGCCTGGTACAATGTATGTTGCATTATACTAAACAGCAGTCTGGTTAATCAGTTTGTCTAACACCTGATTCATAATGGAAATCACCTGATACTGGTAGTTCAGAAGATTCCGGAACCGCACAAGATTGGTTCCCTCTTCGTCTTCATCCACACCGGAGATAGACAAACGGGTATTTTCTACAGAAGCTACAATTCTCTCGGAATTTTCGGAAAGGTTCTTTACCTTGGAGCCTTCCACGCCGACTCTGGCAACCATAACCTGTAAATAAGAGACTGGATTTCCCTCTTTAAACATAGTGTTATCGTTACGAATCTTCGTCAACCGCTGAATATTTCCCGCTTTAGATTCACCTTTAATCCTCGGGTCTTCCGAAGCGAGAGCCAGCTTCTTGGGATTTTCGGTAAGCTCATCATTTACTTTCATGTTTAAGATTGTCACATTGTAGTAGGATACTTTCTCGCCCGTTTCATTTACGGAAGAGAATGAAAACATCGGAGCGTTATCCGCACGGACATATACTTTCTCTGTCACCTTGCCGTCGTCGTCTATGACATCAAAGTACCCTTCGCCCGCTTCCGTATCGGAGCGAAGCGTATAACCTGCCGCTGTGAGAGCCCCCTCCTCCGTGGTGTCAATCACACGGTGACCATTCAGGTAATAGTTCCCATCTTCAGAGTGACGAATCCACTCATTTAAATCATAGTCTGCACCGGATGTCGGATGCTTTCCTACAAACAAATCCTGTCCCTTGTCGCCATTTAAATCGTATCCATCGTTGTGGGTTTCGTTATATACCGCAGAGAATACTCTGGCAAACTCATTTAACTCTGCCATGTAGTACGGAATTCCCTTAAAGTCAACTGCATCCCCAATACGTGTGGTAACTGACTTGTCAGCAAGGTCTGCAACCCTCTCTGCCGTGCTGTCAGACATACTATTTGAAAGTACAAAGGTATAGGTGTACGTTCCATCCGATCCGATTTCCACATCAAAGCAATCATAAGAAAAATGCAGATTGGATACAGTAAGCATTCCTTTGCTCTCCGGAATATTTAACAGATTTAAATCGGTGGCATTGGCCCCGCTGACATCTGAAGACTTCAGCGTCACGGTGGCTTTACCGCCATATGCATCATTTTTCTGGGTCACACCCGTAAGGGTGGCACGGAAATTCTCATCGTTATTGCCATCGCGCAATTCCAAAAGTCCCTGCAGCTTACCGCCAAGAATTTTGCTGTTCATGTTGAAATCCTGTCCGTTATTCCAGCTGATGGAGTACAATCCCTCCGCATCGTTCTGGTTTACGGTAGTAGTATTAGTGGACAAAATCAACTGATTGGCATTGTAGGTATCTACAAGAATCGTACCGCCAATGGTAACAATATACTGTTTTGTGCCTTCTCCATCGGGTGGAATATGCTCCTGGGCATCCACGTTGACCAGGGAAGATAACTCGTCAATCTTCTGTGCCCGCTGGTCTCTCAGGTCGTTGGCCGTAGTACCATACACCTCCAGAGTGTTAATCTGTTTCGTCAGAGAAGCAATTTCTTTTGCATAAGAATTAATGGCGTCCACGGTGGATTTCACTTCATTATTCAGCTCTTTTTGCAGCAACTGCAGCTCAGTACCTACTTCCCGAAGATAGGTAGTAAAGGTATCTGCGTTGACCAAAGCTTCCGTACGCTTATTGATATCCTCCACAGAAGTGGTAAGACCTGTCAGTGTATTAAAGAATGCATCTATTGAGGTTGTCACGCCTCCGGTCTCATCATCTACCGTATAAAGATAACTTTCAATATTCTTCAGATAGTAATGCTGGATACTGTATTTTCCATAGGTGGAGTTATTGCTCCAGTATTTCATATCGTAGTAAATATCTCTGGCAGATACGATATCTGTCGCTCTAACACCGGTTCCCAGCATACCGTAGTTTCCGCCTACGGAATACGCATCACTGGCGCTCTGTATAACGGTCTGTTTGGTGTAGCCTTCTGTACCTATATTCGCAATATTATGTCCAGTGGTATTTAATGCTGCTCCATATGCATGCATACCGGATACTGCAATATCTAAACCAAAAAATGTAGATGGCATGTGCAATTCCTCCTTATCCTAATCTCTCTAACAAATGCTGTAACATCTCATCAACAACAGTGATATATCTGGACGCTGCACTGTAAGAATGCTGGAATTTAAGCATTGCCACCATTTCCTCACTGGTGGATACACCAGATATATTTTGTCTCTTTTCTTCCACACTGTTTGTCAGCG
This sequence comes from uncultured Lachnospiraceae bacterium, assembly GCA_964606215.1. GTDB lineage: Bacteria > Bacillota > Clostridia > Lachnospirales > Lachnospiraceae > CAZSGT01. The sequence continues at coordinate 4,070 of CAZSGT010000004.1, read as the reverse complement.
TCTCCTGGTTCTCCAGAATATCTTTAAATACAAATCCCTCATTACCCAAATCACCAATCATGGCACTGTAGTAGTCCTCCAGGGAATATGTGGTGGCGTTGTTAGGGTCCAGGGAAGAGAAAGGTGAACTCCACTGGCTTAACAGCTTGCCAAACACCGTATCTTCTCCGTATGCGTATGCCCCTGGCATACCGCAGGATGGATTCATTTCCACCGGGAGATAGGAGTAATTGTTGAGCATCTTCTGGTTCATCTCCAGCTGTTCGATGGAGTACAGTGTATATATATCATCGGGATCTTCTTCATTATATACATAAAGCTCGGTTACCTGCTGTGTCACCGGGTTACCATCCTCATCCAGCTTCTGCTTTCCTTCGGTGTCAAACACCGGAATCGTCATGGGTGCGCCAAGGGTTACCACAGTGTAACGCGGGGTTCCACGTCTCTGGAACAGTTCCTCGCCCATAGTCTCATCATCGTCTGCACACACCGGGCAATTAATGGTATCCAGTATCTTGTAAGAGCCTGCCGCCAGATTTACTGCATTTCCGGATGCATCTGTTCCGGTAATCCCTCCCGCAAAGTCTACTGTCACATTGGGGCAGAGCACATCGTTAATCATGACAGTCAGACCGCGAATCAATGTATCAAACTCTGCCTGCACCCTGGTAATCACAGAATCTCCAGTGGTAGCATTATATTTGACAGTATCTTTGCCATACTGCCTCATTGCGATTGCGTAGGCATCTTCATCGAAATTGCCATCGGCGTCTACATAGTCGGACTGTTTTGGCTCTCTGGGAATATCGGTATAATCTGCGACATAATCTCCTCTTGCCTTTAAAATTCCCAACAGTGAGCCGGTATCGGTCTTGCTGGCTCTGGATGTCTCTCTGGACAAATCGTATACATCCCCGCATCCATTATCCAGCCAGACAGGTTTTAACATCTCTGTAGGCTGGCCAGTATCTTCATTTATGACATACTCGGTTCCTATGTGGAAACACAAGCTGCTGCTGACCAACGGGGCATTGCCGATATTGATGGAAACAATGCCGTTTGCATCCTCATCATATGTATAGTAAGTCAACGTAGACAACTCATCCATCAGCTGGTTGCGGGCATCCCGGAAGTCGTTTGCCTCCTCGCCCCCCGACTCGTTCAGGGAAATCCTGGAGTTGAGTTCATAAATCTTTTCACTAATCTCATTGATGCGGTTTACCTGCGAGGTTATCTGCCGGTTCAGGTTCACCTGGTAATTGTTCAGCTGGCGGTACACTCTGGTAGCGCTCTCCAAAAATGAAGAAGCGGTAGAAATGAACAATTCTCTATTTACAACACTGTCCGGGCGGTTGCGAAGCTCCTGGGTAACTGACCAGAACTCGTCGAGGTCCGAAAGGAACTCCACACCTTCCAGCTCACCAAACAAATCCTCTACCTCACAGCAGGTATCGTACTGCACCTGGTAGAATGCTTTCCGGCTGTTCTCAATACGATACTCCGCATCCAGAAACATATCCCGGACCTGTCTGACAATACCGATATCCGTACCAAGTCCTGCCTGTAAAATGCCATGTGCCTGTGCGCCAAGATTGGTGTACACACGGTCCCTCTGTATAACCTGCTGCCTGGTATAACCTTCGGTCTCTGCATTAGCGATATTATGTGATGTCGTATTTAAATTTGTCTGTGCCGCATGTAACCCCGACACTCCCGTATAAAAACTAGTCATTAAATTTGCCATATGCAACCTCACTATCTGAAATATCTATAACACCTGTAATATTTGTAATATCTATAATAAACTCAAAATAAAACACGAATGCGCCCGGTCCCGGACAAGGCAAAAATGCCTTGTTCCGATAACTACTGCTTGGCGTCAAAGGAGCCGACGTTCATAAAGCCGGTATCATCCTGCGTGCCAGCATTTCTGGTGTAGTTATTGGTCCCTGGTGACATCCGTGTACTCTGAATAAAATTCACATTGAATTCTACCATCTCAAGGGATTGTTCAATTAATGATTTGTTCTGAACGTTGATATCCACCAATCGCTTCGCTGCTTTGCGCAGCTTGTCATGGAGCACATGTATCTGCGACTGCTCTTCGGGCTGCTTGGCCAGAATCTTCCCAATCGTGGTCAAATTCAAACTCTCCGGCTCTCTGCCAAGCACTACGCTCATATTCTGTATGGTCTCCTGCCGGACAGACTCCAGAGCCGTAATCTCATCCATGATAGCCTGCTCACTGTCCGTCACCTGCTGTAACAAATTCAAATCACTCTTTACGAGAGCCTGTGTCTTCTTTTCCGAAATCGGAATCAACTGTTCATATAATGTGCACTCTCTGGAAAGGGTAGTAATCAGTTCCTGTATCAAACTCGCCAAAGTTTACTCCTCTCCCGCTCCTTATTCTCTGGAGCTGTAATACTTATCCAGCAATACGTCTGCAAAGGTACTGTTTGACACCTGATATTCGCCGGAATCAATGGCTGCCTTTAACTGACTAACTTTATCTTCGCGGATATCCGGGGCCTGTTTGACTGCATTCTTTGCCACCTGGTAATCGCGTCCCGTCTGGGAAATCTCCAGTTTGTCTGACAGTCCTGCCTTTCCAGCTTTGTTTTGCTTTTTCACATTTGATGACTGGTACACCTTTGTGATTGCGTTATATGCGTCTACTCTCATGATTATCACCACCTGTTGTTTTTATTATGATTTATAATCTCCTCATTTACTCTATCGGATGAAACTTTTTATTTCCTTATACCTCTTCGAAAGGTTTTTTAAAAAATGTGGTGATATGCCATCTGTAATGCGGCACTCTCCACCAGCCTGACAGTAAATTCAAGTTGGCGCCGTCAGGCTATACCGGCTGGATTAGTCCCCTGTCCTGGAGAATATCTGCAACCTGCTTTATTTTTTCGTACGGCAGTTCCAATCTTGCCGCACAATAAGACAACGGATGTTTGCCATCTGAATAATTCAGAATCATCATCACACTCTGGATAAACCACTCTTCATTTACCAAATCATCTTTCCCTGCAGTTCTGTTGCCACTGCTGTTTACAGAAGGGTACAAATCGTAGTCTCCCAGTTTTACCTCCCCATATGGATAGAGATTATTATAGTAGATTTCCTTTTCATTTATTAACAGCAGCATCTCGATTTTTTCACAGGAGTCCATGATTTTTTGAATCCCCATCAATTCCTTCGTATCTAAAGATGTATGGTATTCCTTATACTTTAAATATGCCTTACGCGCAATCTGCCCCATGGGCAGATTGAAACCGGGTGAACAGTATTGTCTTTCATCCGAACCCAAAATCGGTGAAAACGGCTCGGTCCTGAATGTATCCGAATCCGCATCAGCTAACAAATCAAAGGGAGCAGATTCCTGTCTGCTTTTTTTATAGCGGAGTTTCTCCTCGTCTCCCCCCAGACAGGTAAGAACGAAGCCAGCAAACATATTTTCTTTCAACCTCTCTCCATACCGGCTTAAATACGAAATACTTCCAATCGTCTCCGGATTAATAAGGAACCGGTATGTATATTTGCGATTCTTCCACTTTCGTATCCGCTGATACAGCATCGCCAGAACCAACGGCCCACTAAGCTCATTGTTTGCCATGGACGGATGGCACAGATAGGAGGAGAGTAATATTTCCTTTGTAGATTCTCCCGGCAGCACCGCCTCACCGATTACCATCCTGCCACTGATAAATTCGCTGTCTATATAGAGATGATACTTCCCGTCCGCCAGCGCGTCCAGCTGATTCTGGCTCATACAAAATCCCCATCTTCTTTTGTAATATGAGAATACATAGGGAACCGCATCCGGGAGCTCCGCTGTGTAGATATGTTTTTTTAATTCTTCCAAATCCATTGTGACGTCCACAGGCTCACTGTAAGTCAACACATGCAAATTATTCTCTTTAAAATCAACGATGGTGTTTCCGTCCTCGTCCTTAATCCACGCCTCACGAATCACCCATTCCTGCGGAACTGTCCAGTTCAGCACTTTATCCCCGGAATGAAAGATTTCTTCCTCCATGGGCATATATTCTTTTAGT
>CAZSGT010000003.1:0-23348 GCA_964606215.1 uncultured Lachnospiraceae bacterium | reverse complement strand
GGCTGCAGCGGCTCCTCATTGTCCTGCGCGGGAGTGCCCAGATAGTGGTGTATGCCCTTCATATTTGGCGTACACGGTCTGATAACGTTCTCTGTCCTCCAGCTGCTTCGTAATATATGGAGGCAGGGGCATCTGCCCAAGTTCATCTAAAATCTCCTCAAAAATCCCCTGATAGGTAAAGCGAATCCGGCGGTTTCCCTCCTCCAGAATCTCCAACACTTCCCCGCACAAAAGTCCTCCGCCAAAAAGCAGCTTCGCGCCAGGCTTTGCCTTTTTACCCGGTTTTACCAGAGTCTCCCAGACATCATCGGACTGTCGTTTCAAAAGCAGCACTTCCACCTTGCCTCCGGTTTCGGCACGCTCTCCAATTAATCTTGCCGGAATAACTTTGGTGTTGTTGAGTACCAGACAATCTCCTTTTTTTAAATACTCTGTAATGTTATGAAAAATCCTGTGGGATAATCTTCCGTTTTCCCTGTCCATCACAAGCAGTCTTGACTGGTCTCTCTGCTCCGCAGGACTTTGTGCAATAAGATTCTCTGGTAAATAAAAATCAAAATCCTCTGTCCGCATAACTGTGTCCATCCTTTCCGCATTCCCTATTTGTACTATTATACTTTGAACCGCCGGAAAAATCTACTGCTAATTTCCTATAAAAAACATTGTAAAATGGGTGGTTTTTTCCATCCAGAAAGAGTAAAATATAGATATGACATAAAGGCTGACATGCTCCACTAAGCCAGCTTCTTATACAAAAAGCCGCCCGGTATGACACCTGTCATGGCGGTTTTCACGAATGGAGGGATATTATGGCTGTAACCACCTTTGCAGCAATCAATGTAGGTTCCGACGAAAATACGCTGCATATCTACGAAGTCTCTAAAAAATACGGCATTAAACATTTGGATTACATTTATCAGGCAGTCTCTTTAGGCGCCGAGTCTTACTCCGATGGAAAAATCAGCAGGAAGACCGTAAAAGAACTTTGTGATACATTGAAACAATTCACGGAAAAAATGGAAGAATACGGTGTGAAGGATTATACGGCGCTTGCCACCAGTGCTCTGAGAGAGGCGACAAATAACAGTATCGTACTGGACCAGATTAAACTGCAGTCCAAATTGCAGGTAAAGATTCTCAGCAACTCAGAGCAGCGTTTTATGTGCTACAAAGCCCTGGCTCTCCGGGAAAACGCCTTCCATAAACTGATTCAAAAAGGCGCTGCCATTGTGGATGTAGGCGGCGGTAACATTCAGATTTCCGTTTTTGACAAGGAACACATGATTACCACCCAGAATTTTCGTCTGGGACCTTTGCGCATACAGGAGGCATTGGGAAATTTAGAGCATCAGACCGACTACTATGAAAGCCTCCTGCAGGAGTACATCCGCAATGATATCCATACCTTTTGCAAACAATATCTTTCGGATATAAAGATAAAACATATTATTGCCGTGGGCAACCATCTGCATTATTTCAGTGAGTATTTATCCCGCTTCAGTAAGGATATTGTAGACCCCATTGACAGCAAAGGCAAAAAAAAGGATGCTATCACAAAAAAAGATTTTGCAGAATTTTACCAGACCTTAATCGGCAAATCTACAGAAAGCCTGGCGGCAGAATTAGATATTCCATATGAGGAGGCATCACTGGTACTTCCCACCACCATGTTGTATCATACGGTATTTGCCGAGACGGATGCAGACCTGATGTGGCTCTCCGGCATTACCCTGTGTGACGGTATGGTGGCAGAGTTTGCGGAGCGAAGAGAAAAAATTGTGCCCGCCCACAACTTTGTGGACGACATCATCTCTTCTGCCCAGATGATTGCCGAACGATTCCACTCCAACAAAGCCCACACAGAAAACATTATGCATTCTGCCATGAAATTATTTGATGCATTAAGAAAACGCTACAGCCTGACAAAACGTGACCGGCTTCTTCTTCAGATTGCCACCACCCTTCACGACTGCGGCGCATTTATCAACATCAATGAAACCAGGGAAAATTCCTACAAGATTATCATCTCTACGGAGATGATTGGTCTCAGTCATAAGGAGCGGCTAATCATCGGAAGCATTATCCGCTACGAAAACACCTATTTCCCCGAATACGACCAGCTTTCCGGAAAATTCGGTCTGGACGATTACATCAAGACTGCCAGGCTTTCGGCCATATTCCGTCTTGCCAATGCCCTGGACAAAAGCCATAAGCAAAAGATTAAGGATGTGGATATCAACATTACAGATTCCACGGTGTGCGTCACCTGTCAATCCCTGTATGATATTACCATTGAAAAACAGACCTTTATCTACCACGTTCCTTTTTTCGAGGAAGTATTCGGACTGCATGCACTGATAAAACATAACAAGAAAGGATAGGGAAAATATGAGCGATAAAACATTCTCAAAACCAGAATTTTATACCAACCGGGAACTGAGCTGGATTGCTTTTAACTACCGGGTACTATCTGAAGCAAAGGATAAAACCATTCCACTGTTAGAACGGCTGAAATTCCTCAGTATTACCGCCTCCAATCTGGACGAATTTTTCATGATCCGCGTGGCGTCCCTGAAGGACATGGTGCATGCCGGCTACACCAAAAAGGATATTGCTGGTATGACCCCCACTGCACAGTTGTCCGCTATCAACGAGGAGACACACAAGCTGGTGCGGGCCCAGTACAGCGTCTATAACCGCTCCTTTTTGCCCCAGCTTATGGAAAACGGCATCATCATTATCAAACAGCACGAGGAGCTGGATAAGGCGCAGGCGGCTTACGTTGACCAATATTTTAAAACAGACGTGTATCCGGTACTGACGCCGATGGCGGTAGACTCCTCCCGTCCCTTTCCTCTCATCCGGAACAAATCCCTGAATATTGGGGCGATTTTAAAAGATGTAAAACACGATGTGGAAAACGATAAAAAATTCCGCGCCTTATATGTTCCCCGGAACGAGTCCGGAGAGGAGGACGCATCTTACGAATTTGCCACCGTACAGGTGCCTTCTGTGTTACCAAGACTTGTCAATATCCCATCTGCCAAAGAGGGTTCTGTGACATTTATTCCTCTGGAACAGGTAATTGAGAAAAATATTGATAAACTATTCATGAATCATGAAGTGGTGTGCGCACACCCATACCGCATTATGCGTAACGCCGATTTGACTATTGAGGAAGATGAGGCGGCAGACCTGCTTGACGAGATTGAAAAACAGTTAAAGCGCAGGAAATGGGGAGAGGCCATCCGCCTGGAGATTGAAGCCGGGGCCGATAAACATCTGTTAAAGATTCTCCGGCATGAGTTGGGCGTGAAGGAAACGGACATCTTTAAAATCAATGGTCCGCTGGATTTAACCTTTCTTATGAAGCTTTATGGCACACCGGGGTATGACCACCTGCGGGGGGCGTCCTATACTCCTCAGCCTGCCAGATATGTGGACAGCGATACGGATTTATTTTCCCAAATCCGGGAGAGGGATATCCTTTTGTTCCATCCCTTTGAGACCTTTGACCCGGTGGTGGATTTTGTAAGGCAGGCGGCAGTCGACCCGGATGTACTTGCCATTAAGCAGACATTGTACCGTGTCAGCAGCCACTCTCCCATTATTGCCTCCCTTGCCGCTGCTGCCGAAAACGGCAAACAGGTCACCGTGTTAGTGGAGTTGAAGGCTCGTTTTGACGAGGAAAACAATATTATCTGGGCGAGAAAGCTGGAGCAGGCGGGCTGCCATGTTATCTACGGTCTGGTAGGACTGAAAACACACAGCAAAATTACTCTGGTGGTGCGCAAAGAAGAGGACGGCATCCGCCGTTACGTCCATCTTGGCACCGGTAATTATAACGATTCCACGGCAAAGCTTTACACAGATATGGGACTTTTGACCTGTGCAAAACCCATTGGCGAAGATGCCACTGCTGTATTTAATATGCTGTCCGGCTATTCCGAACCAGCTGCCTGGAACCAGCTGGCTGTAGCTCCTATCTGGCTGCGGAACCGTTTTCTGCAGCTGATTCACAAAGAAAAGGAACATGCGGCCCTTGGCAGGCCTGCAAAGATTATTGCCAAGATGAATTCCCTGTGCGACGCGGGAATTATCCAGGCATTGTATGAGGCGTCTGCCGCCGGAGTGGAGATTGAACTGATTATCCGGGGCATCTGCTGTTTAAAGACCGGCATAAAAGGCGTCAGCGAGACCATCCATGTCCGCTCCATTGTGGGAAACTTTTTGGAGCATTCCCGCATCTTCTATTTTTATAACGACGGCAAGGAGGATATCTTCATGGGAAGCGCCGACTGGATGCCCCGCAACTTAGATAAGCGTGTTGAGATTTTATTTCCGGTAAACGACGCTGTCTTAAAAGAAGATATTAAGCAAATCCTGGACGTTCAGCTGCAGGATAACGTAAAGGCACACATCTTGCAGGCAGACGGCACCTATGATAAAATTGACAGGCGCGGCAAAGCAGCTGTCAACTCCCAGTCACATTTTTGCGATTTGGCAAAAAAACATGCCCGGGAGAAAAAACAGTCAGAAACAAAACAGCATACCCGCCGCTTTGAACCAATGAAAAGCCTTTGAACTGACGAATAAAGGAGGCTCGCAGCATGAGCACAACTATAAACAACATACTTGAGGGACTAAACGAAGAACAGCACCGTGCTGTAATCCACGACAAGGGGCCACTGCTAATCTTAGCCGGAGCGGGTTCAGGTAAAACCCGTGTGCTGACTCATCGGATTGCCTATCTGATTGATGCCATGGGGGTGAATCCCTGGAGCATCCTGGCACTTACCTTTACCAACAAAGCTGCCGGAGAGATGCGGGAGCGTATCGATAACATAGTGGGATTTGGCGCCCAGGACATCTGGGTGTCTACGTTCCACTCTACCTGCGTACGGATTCTGCGCCGGCACATCGAGGCTATTGGCTACGAGCGGAACTTTACCATTTATGACGCTGACGACCAGAAATCCCTGATGAAAGATGTGTGCAAACATATCAATATCGATACAAAGCAGTACCGGGAACGCACGATTTTAAACCAGATTTCCGCGGCTAAGGATATGCTGATATCTCCGGAAAAATATGGAGCAGAGGCTTCCGGTGACCTGAATAAAGAAGTTTATGCAAGGGCATACAGAGAATATCAGAAACGATTGTTTCAGGCAAATGCCCTAGACTTTGACGATTTGATTTTTAAGACGGTGGAACTATTCCAGCACCATCCGGACATTCTGGAATATTACCAGCGCCGTTTTCAGTATATTCTGGTGGACGAGTACCAGGATACCAACACGGCGCAGTTTGAGCTGATCCGTCTCATGGCGGACGCCATTACCCCGGAGGGCACCAGAGAGCGCAATCTCTGCGTTGTAGGTGACGATGACCAGTCCATTTACAAATTCCGGGGAGCCAATATTTATAATATTTTGAACTTTGAAAACCAATACCCGGATGCAACGGTTATCAAGCTGGAGCAGAACTACCGCTCCACCCAGAATATTCTTGATGCGGCAAATCACGTCATCAGGAACAATTCCATGCGCAAGGACAAGAAACTATGGTCTGCCAAGGAGGAAGGGACGCCAATCTCCTACACACAGTTTGAAAATGAGTATGAGGAAGCAAACGGAATTACAACGGATATATTTAACGGTGTCAACGAAGGAAGCGCCTCCTACAAGGATTTCGCTATTTTATACCGGACCAACGCCCAGTCCCGTGTGTTTGAGGAAAAACTTGTAGCTCGCAATATCCCTTACAAAATCGTAGGCGCCGTAAACTTTTACCAGCGCAAGGAAATCAAGGATATCCTTGCATATCTTCGAACCATTGATAATGCCAATGATGATATTTCCGTCAAGCGCATCATCAATGTGCCAAAACGGGGAATTGGGCTTACCACCATTGACAGGGTAACCAACTATGCGCTGGCACATGACATCAGTTTTTATGAGGCGTTACAGAGCCACGAATACATAGACGGTCTCAGCCGTGCATCTGCCAAGCTGTCCGCTTTTGTCAGCCTGATAGAGGATTTAAAACGCAGGCTTTCCGACCCTGCTTACACCATCGAACAGCTTATTACAGACCTTTTGGAGGAAACACAATACACGGAGTCGGTTCTTGCCGAAGAAGAGACGGAAAAAGCACAGACGAGACTGGAAAATATACAGGAGCTCATTGGAAAGGCGATTACCTTTGAGACGGAGTCCGAGGGTCAGCCCACACTGGGTGAATTCCTTGAGGAGGTTTCACTGGTGGCAGACATTGATAGTGTGGAAGATACCAACGATTTGGTGCTTCTTATGACCCTGCACAGCGCCAAGGGACTGGAGTTTCCAAACGTATACCTTTGCGGTATGGAGGACGGCGTATTTCCCGGTTATATGGCCATTAGCGGAGACGACCCGGATGAAATTGAAGAAGAGCGCAGGCTGTGCTATGTAGGCATTACCCGTGCCATGAACCGTTTGTCCCTGAGCTGCGCCAGAAGCCGGATGCGCAACGGGGAACAGCAGTTTAACCGCCCTTCCCGCTTTATCTCGGAGATACCAAGATTTCTGCTGAAACAAAATGTAAGTGATAGAGAGCGGCGTCCGATGTTTTCCACCGGCAGCTACAGTGCCGCTGATTTCATGAACCGGCAGACCAGCTCCGGAACACAATCCCGCAAACCGGCAGGAAAACCAGCCTCTGGAGGAGACCCCTTTGCTGGCAATCCACTGATTCATAAAGGAATGCCTGCCACCCCAGGCTCTGGCTCCCTCTCCTACCAAAAAGGGGATACGGTATCCCACATGCGGTTCGGAACGGGAACAGTGCTGGAAATCAAAAAAACTGCTTCAGATTATGAGGTTTCCGTGGCCTTTGAACAGGCAGGAACACGAAAAATGCTTGCTTCTTTTGCAAAGCTAAAAAAAATATAAGTAGACGTAGTAAAAAAAATTATTTTGTGCTATACTTTTATTATACTTTTACTTGATTAAGGATGCCAAAGACCCTTTTGACACCCTGATCTTACTTAATTTTACAAGAAAGGATGTGCACTTTATGAGTAACAAATTGGAGGAAATTATTACTACCGCAAAGCTTAACGAGCTTTTTAACAAAAAACAGGAAGAAGAAAGGAACAAAACCTGTATCATCACGATTCTGGCAATTATCGGCACCATTGCCGCCGTTGCCGCTATCGCATATGCTGTATACAGATACTTTACTCCGGATTATCTGGAAGATTTTGATGATGACTTTGATGATGATTTCGAGGATGACTTCACAGAGATTCCCATCAATCCTTCCGCAGAGTAGATTCTGACTACTCTGACCAGGCGTAGCGCAAAAAACACGCTGACAAAACAACAGATTATAATCATGGCGGGCTAGACTGCGGATTATAGCTACAGTTGACAGAACAGTGCGTTATAGTATGAATGGCTGTAAGGTTGTATTCACTTACAGCCATTCTTGCGGTTATTATACAGGCTTTACACAGAAAGGAGCACACCATGAAACTCTGGGGCGGACGTTTTACGAAAGAAACCGACCAATTAGTACATAACTTCAATGCCTCTTTATCTTTTGACCAGAAATTTTACAAAGAGGATATCCGGGGCAGCATTGCCCACGTAACTATGTTAGCGGAACAGGGAATCCTGACAGATGAGGAGAAGGAGACAATTGTACAGGGTCTTACTGGCATTGAAAAAGATATCGATGAAGGCACTCTGGTATTTACCGAGGAACACGAGGATATTCACAGCTTTGTGGAGGCGCATCTGATCGAACGGGTAGGCGACGCCGGCAAGAAACTGCACACGGGCCGCAGCCGCAACGACCAGGTTGCCCTGGATATGAAGCTGTATACAAGAAACCAGGTTACCGAGATAGATGCTTTGGTAAAGGAGCTTCTGCGGGAACTGCATCAGATAATGAAGGACAATGTCAATACCTATATGCCGGGATTTACCCATCTGCAAAAGGCACAGCCAGTGACACTGGCGCATCATTTTGGCGCGTATTTTGAGATGTTTAAAAGAGACCGCGGCCGTCTCCACGACATCTATGAACGCATGAACTACTGCCCTCTGGGTGCAGGCGCACTTGCCGGCACCACCTATCCACTGGACAGGGAGCGTACCTCCCAACTTCTGGACTTTGCAGGACCAACCTTGAACAGCATGGATTCCGTTTCCGACAGGGACTACCTGATTGAACTGCTTAGCGCCATGTCCACGATTATGATGCATCTGAGCCGTTTCTGCGAGGAGATTATTGTCTGGAACTCCAACGAGTACCGCTTTGTGGAGATTGACGATACCTACTCTACCGGAAGCAGCATTATGCCGCAGAAGAAAAACCCGGACATCGCAGAGCTTGTCCGTGGAAAGACGGGCAGGGTCTACGGCGCACTGGTCAGTATGCTCACCACCATGAAAGGGATTCCGCTGGCATACAACAAAGATATGCAGGAGGATAAAGAGCTGGTATTTGACGCCATCGACACCGTAAAGGGCTGTGTCCGTCTGTTTACCGGTATGATAAAAACCATGCAGTTCCGTAAGGACATTATGGCGGCAAGCGCAAAGAACGGATTTACCAATGCCACTGATGCCGCAGACTATCTGGTAAACCACGGCGTGCCATTTCGTGACGCCCACGGTATTGTGGGACAGCTGGTGCTGTACTGCATTGACAAAAATATTGCCCTGGACGACATGTCCCTGGAAGAATTGCAGAATATCAGTCCGGTATTTGAAGCAGATATCTATGACGCCATCAGTATGGAGACCTGCGTCAACAAGCGAAACACCACCGGCGCTCCGGGCATGGAGGCCATGCAGAAGGTCATCGATATGAATGAGGCGTATTTAAGGGAGGAATAGGTCCGAAAAGCTTAAGCCCCATCGGTTAACCGATGGGGTTTGTTGGTTTTATCTCTTCTGTTGCAAATTCATATATTATATCGCTTTGGATTCTCCCCTTCTACTCCATTACTTCCTTCGCTGCCTTCCCCAGGCCTTCAAATTCCGGCATCAGCTCTCTCATGGCTTCTGCAATCTTTGCATCATCATTTGCCTGGACCGCCTCTCCGAATTTCAGAACTTTGCTGTTAAACTGCTCTTTGTTTACACGTTCCTTGCCCTCATTTAAAAGGGGAAGGGTACCGTTCATCACGCCAATTTCCCAGTTTACAGAATTGATGATATCCTTTAAAAATTTATCGGTATCCTCCTTGCGCTCCCCTGACAATTCTTTTGTAATGATACCCATATTGTTCAGAAGACGGTCGTTAAATTCCACTAATGTTTCCAATGCTTCCTTCTGCTCTGTTCTGTTATTTTCCATGATTTCAATCCTCTCTTTTCTTAAATTGTATTTTGTTGAAACGCTTATTTTCCAGATTCCTCCCGTCCCACCAGCTGCACATCCAGCCTTCCAAAAGGAATGTGGATATTCTGGGCATCAAAGGCAAGCTTAATTTTCTCAAGCAAATCCCATTTCACGGCAAGATAATTTCCCGCCTCCACCCAGACCCGGAGTCCCATAGTAATGGCACTGGCATCGAACCGGCTGACAAAAACCCGTATGGGCATACTCTCATCCTCCGAAACCACCCGTTCATCATTCTTTGCCAAATCGTAGAGCAAATCCTTCACTTTTTGTATATCATCTCCATAGTCTATGGGCGCTTCCAGTTCCAGCATGCGGTAAGGATTTGCGGTTATGTTGGTTATGTTGGAATTGGACAGTGTACCATTTGGAATCACCACTACCCGGTTATCCGCCGTCCGCAGCTTTGTATAAAAAATGTCGATGGAAATCACCGTGCCGGTCTCTCCCATTGCCTGAATCACATCTCCAATGCCATAGGGTTTCATCAGAAGAATCAGCACGCCCCCAGCAAAATTAGAAAGGCTTCCCTGCAGGGCAAGACCTACGGCAAGACCCGCCGAGCCTAACAGCGCCACAATGGAGCTGGTGCCCACCCCCAGAATCCCGGCAATCATAAATACCAGCAGTACATACATGGCACATTTACACAGGGAATGCAGGAAATTTGCCACGCTCTCATCCATTTTCCCTTTTTCAAAGGAACGGTCCAAAAGCTTTAAGATGAATTTGATAAGGCGCTTCCCAATAAAATATACAAGTAACGCAAAAACTATACTTTGCAGAAAATGAATGGCATCCGGTATATGGTTTTTCAGGTATTCCACGAAAACATTTGTCTTCTGTTCCGCCTCTTCCAAAGCCTTCTGCGCCTCCACTCCCAGGTTATTATTTGTCACCGTTAACAAAATTTTCATCACTCTTGTCTCCTACCTTTTGCCGTACTCTTTTTGGAAGTGCTCTCCGTTTTTGTACAGGAGAAAACGGCAATTCCCAACGGCGGTACCACCACGCTAATAGACTGGTCAAACCCGTCGCACTCAATCTCCTTACTCTGTCTCAGCCTTGTGTTTTCGTTGCCATCTCCACCATATTTACGTGCATCGCTGTTAAAGATTTCTTTAAATTTTCCTTTAAAGGGTACACCCAGCTTGAAATTTTCGTAAACTACCGGAGTAAAGTTGCAAAGCACCAGAAGTTGTTCTCCGCTCTGCCCATCCTTTCGCATGAAGGTCACAATGCTGTGGTCTGCATCCAGACAGCTTAACCACTGGAATCCCTCCGGGTCGTTGTCCATGGCATATAGTGCCGGATGGTTCCGGTACAACATATTTAACTCTTTCACATACCGCTGCATCTGCTTATGTTCCTGTTCTTGCAGCAGTTCCCACTGCAGCGCCTTTTTCTCATTCCACTCTTCCCGCTGGGCAAACTCCTGTCCCATAAACAAAAGCTTCTTTCCCGGATGTGTCGTCATATAGCCATAGCTGACACGAAGATTCGCAAACTTCTGTACCTTGTCCCCAGGCATTTTCATAATCATGGAACCTTTCCCATACACAACCTCATCATGGGAAAATATCAAAATAAATCTCTCACTGTAGGCATAAATCATACTGAATGTCAGCGTGCCATGGCGGCCCTTACGAAACAGCGGGTCCGTTCGGATGTACTCCGTAAAATCATTCATCCAGCCCATATTCCACTTAAAATCAAATCCCAGGCCACCCTCTTCTACATCGCTGGTTACCATAGGCCATGCTGTGGACTCCTCCGCAATCAGAATCGCTCCGTCTCCCTGTTTTTTCACGATACTGCAAAGATGTTTCAGCATGTCCATCGCTTCCAGATTCTCCTTGCCGCCGTACATATTGGGAATCCATTCCCCGTCCCGTCTGGCGTAATCCAGATACAGCATGGAAGACACCGCATCCATACGGATTCCGTCTACATGGTATTTATCCACCCAGAACATAGCATTGGCAATCAGGAAGTTGGCGACTTCCTTTCTCCCGTAATTATAAATGTAGGTGCCCCAATCCGGATGCTCTCCCTGTCTGGGGTCCGCATGCTCATACAGACAGGTACCGTCAAAGCGCCCCAGTCCATGGGCATCCTTCGGAAAATGCGCCGGAACCCAGTCCACAATCACGCCAATCTCCTCCGCATGCATATAGTCAACAAAATACATGAAATCCTGTGGTGAGCCATAGCGGGATGTAACAGCATAGTACCCCGTCACCTGATACCCCCAGGATTCATCCAGCGGATGCTCCATCACCGGCATCAGCTCAATGTGGGTATATCCCATTTCTTTCACATACTCTGCCACCATAGGTGCCAGCTCTCTATAGTTATAAAATTCCCGTTCCCCGTCTTCCGGTTTTTTCCATGAACCCAGATGCAGCTCATAAACTGCCATGGGAAGGGTATTCCAGTTTACCGTCTTTCGCAGCTTCATCCATTGTTTATCTTTCCATTTGTAATTAGCTATATTGGTAATCACGCTGGCGTTGGCAGGGCGGACTTCACTGGCAAAACCGTAAGGGTCCGCCTTGTACACAGATGTGGTGGCATTGGATTTCACATGGTACTTATAAATCTCTCCCGGTTTAATGTCCGGTATAAACAATGTAAATACACCGGTCTCCTCCCGGCACATCTGGTGCGCCCTTCCGTCCCATTCATTAAAATCGCCCACGACCATGACGTCCATGGCATTTGGCGCCCATACGGCAAAATGTACTCCTGTAACATCTGATTCCTTCACTTTGTCCGTCTCATCCCAGAACACCTCAGCGGCGGCTCCAACACCGGAAATACGCACCGGATGCGCGCCCAGCCTGTCATATATATTGTAGTTGATGCCGCTGACAAAACGCTTCAGTGCATTGTCCTCAATGCAGTTGCCATACGCATAACAATCTGCCTGTTCCGTATAATTTCCGTCTATATCCGTCACCTGCAGCACATAGGGAAAAATTTTCTTTTCTGGCACCAGCACGGCATAAAATCCCGCCTCGTCCACCTGCTCCATCTTATGTTTCTTACCAGTCTGTGTATTAAGGAGTACGACTTTTTTTGTCTCCGGGAAAAATGCCTGCACCAAAATTCCCCCGGAAACCTTGTGGGGTCCAAGAAGTTTTTCCGGATTCGTCTCCTCTGCATAAACAATTGCCTCAATCCCTGCCCAATCCATTAGATTATAAAGTTTTTTTGTCATTTACCATTACCACCTATCTAAATATTTTTGCCACTGCCTGCGTCACTGGACGACATCCTCCCTAAATTCCGTTACTTCCTATAAAACCACGGTTTCTTTGCCTCCTCCTTCTCCCTGTCGAGCTCCTCTTTGGTTTTCTCCGTGTCTTCTGGCCAGAAAAAATCCTCCTGCCCCGGTTCCTCATCCTCTTCTTTCTGGGTTTCCGGCTCCTTTGGCGCAAAACGCATCAATATAGGTTCCATACACAAAGACTGCAGCCACACAAAACCACTTGGTATAAAAAATATCAAAACTACCGGCCAGTACAAACACAACACCACAGCAGCTATGCTCAGTGCAAACAGCACTTCAAACAAAACCGTGTACGGCAGAAACCGAATCACCATCAGATACGACATCTTTAGAAGTTTGCCCGTGTCCATATAAAATCTTGACAAAACCGGATACACATACAGGAACAGTCCCAGCACAAAAAAGCTGATGGCGATGTACACCCCTATAAACAGCACCGCCAAATCTCCCTGAAAATAGCTTCTGGAAAACAAAATGTTAAACACGGCAAGACCGCCCACAAGCAAAAATCCAATCCAGATACATGTGGCTATTTTAAAATTTAACCGGAATGCAGATACATATTCACGGAACACGTAGCCGGCCCCCCGCCGTAACACTTTCACCGTTGTGTAATACAACGCTGTGGACGCTGCCCCAATGGTAATCACCGGTACACAGGACACCAGAAATATGGCACTGAGCAGCACCATATCACATAGCTTGGACAACACCCGCATGAAACGGGAATCCGCCTTAAACATATCGCCCAATTCCTACACCCTTTCTGTTAACTCTCTATTTGATGAATGAAAATCCCACTCCGCAGCTTTGGTTCAAACCATGTGGACTTTGGCGGCATCAATAAGCCCGCATCTGCCACTGAAAACAATTCCGAAATGGATGTGGGATACATGGCAAAAGCCACCTTCATGTCCGAATCTGCCCGCTTTTTCAACTCCTCCAGTCCCCGGATACCACCCACAAAATCAATCCGGTCATCGGTTCTGGGGTCTCCAATCCCCAGCACTGGGGAAAGCAGATATTCCTGTAGCAGGGATACATCCAGAGAACGCACCGGGTCCGATATGGCTAAAAGCTCCTCATCCGCCTGCAGGCGGTACCACTGCCCTGCAAGGTACATGGTAACTTCACCCTTTTTCTCCGGCGCTGCCATCTGTTCTCCCTGGCAGTGTACCGAAAAATGTTCTCCCACTTTCTCTAGAAACTCTTCTTCCGTATATCCGTTTAAGTCCTTCACACAGCGGTTGTAATCCATAATCATCAGCTGGTCATCCGGAAACAGCACGGAGAGAAAATAGTTAAACTCCTCTTCACCTGTATAACCGGGATGTTTCTCCCTGCGCTTCATACTGACCTTTACCGCAGATGCAGCACGGTGATGCCCGTCTGCTATGTATATATCCGAAATTCCTGCAAATGCCTTCTGGATAGAAGATACCCGGTCCGGCTCGGCAATCTTCCAGACAGTATGACGCACACCATCCGGAGACGTAAAGTTATAGAGGGGCTCTCCAGCGGATACATCGTCCACAATCCCGTTAATCACAGCATTGCTGCGGTACGCCAAAAAGATAGGTCCGGTCTGGGCACTGAGGGTATCCACATGGTTAATCCGATCCTTCTCCTTTTCCTCTCTGGTATTTTCATGTTTCTTTATGACATTATTCAGATAATCGTCCACAGACGCCGTGGCAACAATCCCGGTCTGCGCCCTTCCGTCCATGGTCAACCGGTATATATAATAACAACAGGTCTCGTCCATCTGGTAAACACCCTGTTCGGTATCCTGACGGAGAAGTTCTTTCGCCCTGTTATACACCTCCGGTGCATATGTGTCCACCTCGTCCGAAAGCGTGGTCTCCGCCCTGTCAATTTTCAAAAACGACATGGGCTCCCGCTCTACCTCCGCCTTTGCTTCTACACGGTTATATACGTCATAGGGCAGTGCCGCCACCCTGCCTGCCTTATCTTCCGCCGGGCGCAAACACTGAAATGGTCTGATTCCTGCCATAATTAGCCTCTTTTCTGCAGACACATGTATGTATCTGCCTTTTGTATATATAAATAGTATAGCAGATACGGAGCGGTTTTCCCATATATTTTTTGTAAAACATTACCGTCTGCCTGCTTTTTCTGTTATAATATATATATCATAACAGAAAAGGGGGTAATCACTATGTTGCGAGCAGTTATTTTTGATATGGACGGCGTCATCGTTGACAGCGAACCACAACACGCCAGAGCGGCGGTTGACACCCTGGCAGAGCTGGGTGTTGACATTGATATGGCATACTGTTACCAGTTTATCGGCAGCACCACCAATCATATGATGGAGACTCTGATTCACGATTTTGATTTATCCATATCTCCGGAGGAATTGATTGCACTGTCGTTAAAGTACAAAAAGAAACTGGCAAAAGAAGAAGGTTACACACCCATTCCTTTCGTAAAGGAGTTAATTATCCGGTTATACAAAGACGGCATCCGGCTTGCCATTGCCTCTTCTTCCTCTCCTCAGGAAATTGCCGATGTTACAAAGGCTCTGGGCATCCATAAATATTTTGACAAGTATGTATCCGGTCTTCAGGTGGAACACCCCAAACCCGCCCCGGATATTTTCAAGAAAGCTCTCCAGGAGCTGGGCACAAACGCCAGGGAAACGGTTATTATTGAAGATTCCTGCAACGGCATACTGGCTGCCGATGCCGCAGGCATACCATCTATCGGTTTTATCAATCCCAACAGCGGTGACCAGGATTTGCAGAAAGCTCATGTGCTGACGGATAGTTTTGAGAATATTACCACCGGATATTTGGACAACGTCTGTAAACGTGCAGCGGGAATGCCAATTACCATCACAACTACCAGACGTCTGATTATCCGTGAACTGTCCGTGGAAGATATCTCGGAAATGTACCGCATTCAGACCAATCCTAAAGTCGCCGCCTTTATCGATGCCTTAGATGAAATGCTGGAAAATGAAATCGAAAAACACAAAGCGTACATTAAATATGTGTATGCCTTCTACGGATTCGGTCAGTGGGGCGTATTCAGCAAAACCACTGGCGGGCTTATCGGCAAATGCGGCATTGAACATGAGGAAGTGGACGGCAAACCAGAGCTGACACTGTCCTACCTGCTAGATGAACAGCATTGGGGTTATGGATATGCCCACGAATGCTGTCAGGCTGTCCTGACATATGCCAAAGAAGAACTGGACATTCACCGGGTGGTGGCGGTCATCGATATCCGCAACCAGCACTCCATCAACATTGCAAAGAGCATCGGCATGAAGGAGGAAAAGCAAATCACCCACAAAGGCAGGGAATGCGGTCTCTACAGCATTGCTTTATAGGATGAAGCATACTTCTTTAAAAATAAAAATTGAATAAAAAAAATGTCTTTCTACCATACTAACGTTGTAAAGCTTTAGTATACGAGGAGGAAAGACTATGAAAAGAAAAATATTTGCATTTTGCCTGGTTTTAGGAATGTCTCTGGTGCTCATCACCGGATGCGGAGATAAGGGAAATAATAATTCTGCTACATCAGATGCTTCTGCATCTCCAGCAGCAGATAATAATGATTCCGGAAATGATACCAACGATGATACCAATGCGACAGACGCACCAAAAGATGATACGGATAAGGATACAACTGGCGATGCTGGCGACGCCGCTAAGGATGCCGCAGACGGTGTTGGTGATGCCGTAAAAGATGCTGCAGACGGGGCAAATGACCTGATTGACGATACAGTGGACGGGGCAAAGGATGCCGTAGACGACATGACCGGCAATGATAATAAGAGTTAATTTTTGTATGTTATTTGACAGTTTGTCCAAAAACAACAAAGAAAGTCACACAGACTTTTATCCAAGACTGTGTGACTTTCTTTTATATCCAACAGGAATTGTTTCGTTCGGTCAGCGGACCATTTCCCGAATATCTTTGTGAATATCAAAATCCCGCACCTTTGCGGAGACCTCTGTCTTTCGCACATTTTCCCATTTCCCTGTCTCCCGCTGTTTTTTTGTATTATCACCCACCGTCTTGATGGTACCGTCTGAAAGCAGCGCCACGCTGTGATAGCCCCCGGCTTCGATTGCCACTACGCCGGTCAGATTGTACACCGAACATCTTCCCTCGTAATTGATGCCACAGGACACACAGGTTCCGTCCGCTTTCACGCCCAGCGTATAGCCGTTTCCCGCAGAAATGTAAACAATATCCTTCCAGCCAGACACTTCACATTCCTCATTGGTATTGCACCCCACCGCCACTACCGTACCGTCTTTTTTCAGTCCTACCGTGTGGTCGCCGCCGGCGGCAATCTGCACAATGCCCCTCCACTCTCCCACTCTGCACTGATTAAACAAATCATTACCGGTAGCTGTCACCGTGCCGTTCTTCCGAAGTCCCACTGAGTGCCAGGAACCCACTGCCACCTGGGTGATATCCGTCCAGCCGGACACTTCACATTGTCCAAGATTACTCCTGCCGCAGGAATACACATGCCCGTTTTCCCGAAGTCCCAACGAATGCCAGGAGCCAGCCGCCACCTGTACCAGTTTTGTCCACTCTTCCACGCTGCTCTGTCCGTATGAATCCGAGCCGGCAGAAACTGCCGTTCCGTCCTTGGTAATACCAATGACATTTTGCAGACCGGCAGAAAGCTTATCCACTTTTTTCCACTTCTTTGCCGCCTTCACCCCATTTTCCTTAACGCCCGCCGCCTGCACGGTTCCACCGCGGGCCAGGGAAAAACTGCTGTATCCCCCCGCTGCAATCAGAGCACCGAATTTCCGGCTAAGCTGCTGTTGGTACTTCAGGCTCTTCCCCTCGCCGTCTGCTTTCTGAAAAAAGGAAACCGCCGCCAAATCATCCCCGGCACGCATGAACGCCATTGCCTTCTCATAATTCTGATATTTTCTCAGAAGCTTCGCCGTTTTCACCAGTTTTTCTTTGGCATCCTTATACTCTCCTGCCTGATTATAATAATACAACGCCGTTGCATAATCTTTCTGTTTATAATACCGCTTTGCCTGACGGTAATACCCTGCCACAAGCTCCTTATTAACGGTTTCCAGCCGCTTTTCCACATCCTTGTAGCCCGTTATCTTGTTGTAATAGCGTACTGCCTTTGCATACTCTCCTGACGCTTCATATGCCGCCGCTTTATCATAATATGAAATCAGCTTTTCCACATTGACAGCTTTTTCCTGGGCGTCCAGATAGTCGCCAGCACTCTGAAAGTTTTCCAGCGCCGAATCCAAATCCCAGTCATTTACTGCCTGGACCGCCGTCTCGTAATCAGTCTCTTTCTGAATCTCCGTCTGCATCTGGGAGGCTTTCTCCTGAGCGTCCTTATGCCTGCCGGCTTTCTCGTAAAAAACAAGCGCCTGCTCTTTATCCTGCAGTCCCTCATACTGTTTTGCAATCAGATAATTTTTTTCCGCCTGTATCCACGGCATAACGCCAAATACACTGACGAAAGCCAGCACCGCAGCGCTGGCTAATAATATCCAAACGATTTTTTTCAATTTCCCTCGTCCGGTATCACTCATCGTCCATCATCCCAATCTCTGACACACAAATTCATTATCCGAAAATAATTCCCTTATCCTTTAAGGACTTTTTCAACACAGCAATATTGTCCGGTTTTGACGCCTCTGCAATCTGTAAATCAGCTTTCAAATCCGTGGTAATCTCCTCGCCAACCCAGACTACATCAAAATCCTCCTCTATGACAGTGCGCATAATGTCTACATCGCATTTTCTAAGGCTTCTTGCGGTGGCAAGGACAATCATGCCAGCGTCCATCATGAGGTTAATCACCTCTGCAAAACGCCGGATATGCTGTTTGCTTGCATCCTCCCCACTGGCAGTGCCGGAATCCACACCGTAAAGAAACGTCCCGATACCAAGATAATATGCCATGCGCCCCGTATTGAGAAGTTCTTTCTCAAACTTCTTTGCCAGCGCCTTTTTGCCAACGTTGTTCTCGCCGGTAAAGATAATCATACGCGCTTTCTGGCTGTAATGCTCCGCACGCTCCTCCTTGGAAATCTCACTGTGCTCCCATTTATAGTTACGCATCAAAACCTGGGAACGGATATCACTCTGCTCATCTTCCAGCGCCTGCATAACAATACCGCCGCCGGCAATCTCATACTGGTCTACCAGCACGAAACGGCTGGTCTTTGCAAAATTCTCTACAAGGTCAAAGGCAATGGGCTTTTCTGTCCGCAGAATACACTCTGCTACCTCGTGGTTCTGCACTTCCTCTTCCTTGATTGCCTCCATGCTGGAAGAATTGATGATTCCCACAATCTCCTCCAGCTCGGCACGGACTTTCTCTGTGCCAATCTTCAAAAAGTAGGTGGTGTTTTTGCGAAGGGACCGCTTGCCAAGCCAGAATATATTCACCTTGATGCGGGAAGCAACCAACGGCTCACTTTCTCCCACCACAGTCATAATCTCACCACGTTTAATATAAATCTGCTCCACTAGGGAAAATCCGGTAGCCATGCCAGCAGACGCCGTATCTCCCGGCTCCGCATTAAAGGCCTCGATTGCCTTTATATGGCTCTTCTTACCGGAAGGATAAAAACGGACTTCCTGTCCCACAGATGCCTTACCACTCTCAATGGTACCTGCCACAATACGGCGGTCGTCGCCGTCTTCCGTAAATTTGTAGACATCCTGCACCGGCATACGAAACGCCGCCTCATCATCCTCTTTTTCACACTCAAAGCTATCCAGAATATCCAGAATATGCTGCCCTTTATACCATGGCATCTTGTCGCTGTCTTTTACGATATTCTCCCCGGCAAATGCGCTGGCAGGAACCACAAATTTCGGCTCCATATGAATCTGCTTCAAAAACTCCGTATATTCTGCTTTTACCTTCTCAAACACTTCCTGGCTGTAGTCTACCAGATCCATCTTGTTGATGACCACTGCCACCTGCCGGATGCCCAGCATGGACAACATATAACCGTGGCGGCGGGAGTTTTCCTGCACACCCTCCTTGGCGTCAATAACCAGCAAAGCCGCCTGTGCCCTGGAAGCTCCGGTAATCATATTCTTCAGGAACTCAATATGTCCAGGCGCATCCAGAATAATATAGTCCCGCTTCTTTGTCTTAAAGAAACATCTTGCCGTATCGATGGTGATTCCCTGGGACTGCTCGTCCTTCAATGCGTCCAGAAGAAATGCATACTCAAAAGGCTTTGCATTGCGGCGGCAATTCTCCTTTACCGCCTCTAACTTTCCCTGGGGCAAAGAATCTGTATCCGCTAACAAACGTCCCATCAGGGTACTTTTCCCGTGGTCCACATGACCTACGATTACAATATTCATATCCTCTTTTTTCAACTCTGTACTCATTCCGATATACCTCCGTGCACCTTTCTACATGTAGCCTTCTTTGCGCAGTTCCTCCAGTCCACCGCCGCCTTCTTTGTCCTGGGCGCGGCCGGAACGCTCTGCAATGTTTGCAAACTTACCTGTCTTTAACTCTTCGATAATCTCATCCACATTTTTCGCCGTGGAATCCACAGCTCCCGTACATGGTGCACAGCCAAGGGAACGGTATCGCTTGCCGTTACCCTGGTCAAAATATAGCGAAACCATAGGAATGTTTTCTCTTTTTATATATTCCCAGATATCCAACTCTGTCCAATCCAGCAATGGATGTACCCGGACATGGGTTCCCGGAGCAAAATCTGTCTTGTACTGGTTCCAGAACTCTGGCGGCTGGTCTCCAACCTCCCAGTCATTGTTTTTATCTCTGGGCGAGAAGTAACGCTCCTTGGAACGGCTTCCCTCCTCATCTGCACGGACGCCTACGATAACTCCTGTATAGGGTTCTCTGTTTGCATCCTGCTCATATTTTCCGGACTGATGATTGTAACGGAATCTGGGCCACTCACCGGAAAGTGTCTTGGCAAGCGCCTCGGACTTCAGTGACTTACAACATTCAATACGTCCGGCTTTGCCTTCCGGGTAAGTCATCTTCTCTTCCAATGCACGGGTATTCTCGCCGTAAATCATATCCAGATGCCACTCTTTTGCAAAATTGTCACGGTATTCAATCATCTCTTTAATTTTATAATGGGTATCAATGTGTACCAGCGGAATGGGCACATGGCCAAAAAACGCCTTTCTTGCCAGCCACAGCAGAACTGTGCTGTCCTTTCCGATTGACCAGAGCATGCAAAGATTTCCTAACTGGCTGTATGCCTCTCTGATAATGTGTACACTTTTGTTTTCAAGAATATCCAAATGATCCAACGTTATTTCCTCCTGTATGGTTTATTTTTATATTTTTATTACAATACTGCCGCAAAACGTATTTTTATTATATCGCAAAATTATTATGAAACTATGTCAATTTTTTCCAAAATATAGTCCATCACCTGTTTTACACATTCATCTACCGGATACGTTTCCGTATCTACAATCAGCTCCGGATGTTCTGGAACCTCATAGGAAGAGGTTTTTCCTGTAAAGTTGGGAATTTCCTTTTTGTACAGACCTTTGGGGTCTCTCTTCTGGCAGGTCTCAAAATCGGCATGAATATATATTTCTGCAAAATGTCCCTTATCCGCCCGCTGCCTTGCAAAAGCACGCATCTTTGCAAAGGGGGAAATGAAAGATACCAGCGTAATGATGCCGGCGTCCTGAAACAGTGCGGCAATCTCCGAAATGCGCCGGATATTTTCATCCCTGTCCGCATCCGTAAACCCCAGATCACTGTTAATCCCTGTGCGGATATTGTCCCCGTCCAGGAGATATACTTTTTTGCCCAGCTTGTGCAGCTCCTTTTCCACCTCCACTGCAATGGTGGACTTGCCGGAACCAGACAGCCCCGTAAACCACAGCACCATCCCCGGCTGCCCCATAACCTGACACCGGTCTTCATGCGAGACCTTATTATTGTGCCAGACAATATTTTCCTTACACATTTTCAGCCTTCTCCTCCTTTTCGTGTCTCCCATATATATTTTCCCATATGGAGTTTATCTGTCTACATGGTATCCGCTCACCAGACTATCACCCCTGTGGCTTACCACCTCGTAACCGATGGCACGCATGCTCTCCTGCAGCTCCAGATACCCCTGTGCAGACTCTGCTCCTGTGTATATCTTATTGTCATATAATTTATACTTTTCCCTGGCATCCGCAGGTGAAAGATTCGGCATGACAACATTTGCCCCCGCCAGTATGCCAAGCTCCCTCCCTCTGGGGTGTATGGTTCCCAATGCCGTCGTAGAGGGAAGCAGTACTTCCGGCATCATAATGCGCAAAAGTCCTAACAGATACAATGTTTCCTCCAAAGTCCCTGCCGGCTCCCTTTCAAAGGGGGTTCCCCGGGCTGGCACAAAGGGGCCAATCCCCACCATCTGGGGAGACAATTCCCGGATAAACAAAAAATCCTCTGCCAGCGTCTGGGGAGTCTGCCCCGGCGCATGAACCATGAACCCTGTCCCAACCTGATAGCCTGTCTTCTTGAGATTCCACAAACATTGTTTACGGTTCGCGAGAGACATTTCCTCCGGGTGCAGATATGCGTAATGTGCCGGATTCACAGTCTCATGCCGCAGAAGATACCGTTCTGCTCCCGCCTCAAAAAGCCTCCTGTAACTGGAAGCATCACGCTCTCCCAGTGATAAGGTTATGGCACAGTCCGGAAACCTGTTATGTATCTGTTTTACAATTTCTGCCAATACTTCATCAGTATACCAGATATCTTCGCCACTCTGCAACACAAAAGTCCGAAATCCCAGCGCTGCACCTGCCTCACAGCAGGATAGTATTTCCTCCATGGAAAGCCGGTAGCGCTCCACAGCTTTGCATCCCCTGCGGATGCCACAATAACGGCAGTCATTTCTGCAGTAATTGGAAAACTCAATCAAGCCCCGTACATACACCTGTTTTCCATACACAGCGTCAGCAATCCCTCTGGCCTTTTTCGTAACATACGCAGACAAATCACTGTCCCTGGCTCCAAGCAATGCCTCAAACTCTTCTCTATGGAGAGTCTGCTCCCTCTCCAGCTTATCCACCAAATTCTTCATCACAGCATCCATGCCGGGGACCTCCTCTCATGTAATCCCATGGTTTTGCACTTATTAATCTGCAGGTTTCCAGTTTCCACGCTTATAAAACCAGACAGATAAAACTGCACTTAACCCCCATCCAATGGGCCAGGAACTCCAGATTCCCATGATTCCCAAGGGTCTTACCAGAATATAAGCCAGAACCACGCGAAGAATTAAATCCAGGAATGTGGTTGCCATAAAGGATTTCATTGCGGTACCCCCGCGCAAAACACCGTCACACAATAGTTTAATACACACCACCGGATAAAAGGGTGAAACAATTCTTAAGAACCGCACTCCCTCATAAATCACCTTCTCTTCTCCCGATTCCACAAACAATCCTATCATATATTTACTACATACAAAATATAAGAAAACAAAGGCTGCAGCGATGCTGATTCCCATTTTAATTCCGCATTTAACTCCTTCTTTTACCCGATTTATTTTCCCTGCGCCTATGTTTTGTGCCGAAAAACTGGACAATGCATTTCCCACGGTAGAAAGAGATGTAATCGTAAATGTATTTAGTTTTATTGCCGCACTGT
>CAZSGT010000002.1:0-25352 GCA_964606215.1 uncultured Lachnospiraceae bacterium | reverse complement strand
AGGAACAACCGGCGGCAAAGATTCTGATTGGAAGCGTGGCGGGAAGCTTTTGTTTTATGTGGCTGCCCATCATTACTTCTTTTATATTTGGATTCACCGTCACATCCCATATTGTGGCATTGGTGTTATTTACTTTGCTGTTTGTACTGGGATTTTATGTGTTACATAAGTATCCGGTAAAATCCGAAACCACAAAGGCGCAGACAAAGAAAAAACCGTCTGGGGCAGAGCTGTTGAAGCTTCACGCTCCGCTGCTGATTCCCCTGGCAGCATTTATATATTTTACCGTGACGTTGTTTGGACATACCATCCCCACCAATGCGGCGGGGGGTATGGACGCCGGGCAGTCTACTTATGGAGATATGAATCTGCATCTGGCTTTTATTACCAGCATCGCAGGACAGGATAAATTCCCACCCGACTACAGCCTGCTTCCCGGCACAAGACTATCCTATCCGTTTTTGTCGGACAGCATTTCCTCCAGCATGTATATCTGGGGCTGCTCCCTGCGGTTTGCCTATATTTTCCCTATGCTGGTTGCCTGCCTGCAGTTGTTCACAGGTTTTTACCTGCTGGCTGTACGCCTGCTGAAAGATAAGGCAAAGGCCGTCCTTTCATGGGTTTTCTTTTTCTTAAACGGAGGACTGGGATTCTGGTACTTTATTGATACTCTGGGTGGTGATAAGAGCAAATTTACACAGATTTTCACAGGATTTTATACAACGCCTACCAACTACACCGACGGCAATCTGCGCTGGGTCAATGTGATTGTGGACATGCTGATTCCACAGCGCGCCTCCCTGTTTGGCTGGGCACTGCTGTTTTGCATTTTATATCTGCTGGTTGGCGCCGTAAAGAGTAAACAGCGAAAAGATTTTATTGTTGTGGGTGTTCTCGCCGGAGGACTTCCCATGATTCACACCCACTCCTTTTTATCTCTCGCCATGATTTGTCTGGTTTGGGTCACCTATGAGTTAATTGGGGCGGCAGACGAAAACTGGAAGGAAAAGACGCCGGTTCTGGAATACTGTCTTCTCGGGGGCGGCATCCTGCTGTTGGCTTATATCCAGTACCGCAATATGTTTGTGGAGGAAATTGAAGGCAAGTCACTGATGTTCCTTGGCATTCTGGGCGCAGTCTTTGCAGTCTGCCTGTGCGGCTATGCATTAATCCATGTTTTCCAGACAAAGAAAGGCAAAGAGATTGTCTGGTGCTGGGGCCTTCTCCTGGCTGTTGTGCTGGTTCTGGCGCTCCCCCAGCTTTTCATCTGGACCTTTAAACAATCCGAAAATTCCGGTTATCTCCGGGGACATTTTAACTGGTCCAACGCCAGCGATTTATATATATGGTTCTACATTAAAAATATGGGCGTGGTGCTGATTGCCGCCCTGGCCGCCATGTTCTCCGGCAAACGGGGGGTATACTTCTTAGCTGCACCTGCCATGCTCATCTGGTATGTGGCGGAATTTATCGCATTCCAGCCCAACGACTACGACAACAACAAATTGATATTTGTGGCGTATGCCCTGCTTTGTTTCCTGGCTGCAGACCTTTTGGTCAATGTGTACCGGCGCATGGCAAAAACACCGTGGAAATATATCAGTGCCGTGGCGGTACTGGTGCTTTGTACGGCTTCCGCCTTTCTCACCATGGGCAGGGAATACGTGTCCAACTACGAAGTTTACAGCGCAGACCAGATACAGGTCAGCGAATATATTGACAAAAACGCCTCACCAAATGCCACGATTATGACTGATATGCGCCACAACAACGCCATTGCCGCCCTGACGGGACGCAATCTTGTCTGCGGCACCAGCACGTTCCTGTATTTCCACGGACTGGACTACGCAAAACAAGAACAGGATTTGACAAATATGTATCTGGACCCCGCCGGAAATCAGCAGCTGTTCTCCGATTACCATGTGGAGTACATTGTCATTGGTCCCGATGAGCGGGCGTCTTACGAAGGATTGGATGAAAGCGCCTTCGCCTCCCTGTTTGAATGCGTCTACACTTCCGGGGATGTGAATGTGTATGCCTGTGGAGAAAACACCGTTGATACAGAAAGCTAAAAGGAACGATTGTTATGCAGAAAGGAGATTTCATGATGATTTCTACAACACATAAAAATACAAAGACAGAGGCATCTGCCACGGAGGCCGTTTCGGCATTCATGCCCCAAAAGACATTGCTATTAGATGCAGTATTCTGCCTTTTGTGCGTGGGTATGGTGTATTTGGTCTTTTACGCCTTTACCGGAAGCTGGCCCTGGAAGGACAATCCCTACAATTCCTATGCCCTGCAGGCATACAGCTGGCTCCACGGGAGACTGGATTTGGGACAGGATTATCCCTACCTGGAACTGGCAATTCTCGAGGGAAAGTATTTTGTAAGCTTTCCTCCATTTCCTTCCTATGTCCTGCTGTTTTTTATTCCATTTTTCGGAACCAACACCCCGGACCATCTGATTACCCTGGTGTTTAGCGGTATTGCCGTTGTGTATACATTAAAACTGTTTACCACCTGGCGTTCCACCGAAAAGCATGCCATATTCTGGACATTGTTCGTCAACATCGGTACCAATGTGCTCTTTGTATCCTGCCTTGGTGGACAGGTTTGGTTTATCGCACAAACCATGGCATTTGCCCTGTCCATGATGGCGCTGTACTATGCCGTCATCGGAAAAGGAGGACTTTCCCTGGCACTCTGGGCATGTTCTGTGGGCTGCCGCCCCATGCTGGCACTGTTCTTCCCGCTGCTTGCATGGCTGCTGTTAGACCACTACCGCACCAACGTAAAGAAAGAGACATCGATTCTGGATTTAGTAAAACTGAAATGGCACTGGGCAATCCCAACGTTTATCATTGCTCTCTCCTACATGCTTCTGAATTATTTCCGGTTCGGAAACATTATGGAATTTGGCCATAATTACCTGCCAGAGTTTATGCGGGAGGAAATGGGCCAGTTTAACACCGGCTACATGGCAGAGAACTTCAAACACCTGTGGCGGCTGCCGGAAGTCACCGAAGAGGGCACGCTTTCCTTTTATAACTATGACGGCGTTGCCTTCTGGCTGGTAAGCCCTCTGTTTTTGTCTTACCTGTACTATGTGATTCGCCATATTGTAATATATGTGCAAAACCGGGATAAGACCGGCAAGGAACAGCGCTCATTCCTGTTTCCTGCCCTGTATATCCCTCTTGCCTGCATTGTTTACGTTATGATTCTTATCGCCCACAAAACCATGGGCGGCTGGCATTTCGGCAACCGTTATCTGAATGATATTTTACCCTACATATTCTTCGGAGCACTCCTGCATATGCCACAAAAGGATCGACACTGGCGCATACACACTCCGCTGTTTGCACTGGGGCTGTCCCTGAACCTGATTGGCACCATTGCACTGGTGAATGGCTGGATTTAGAAACGGCACAAAACATCCATAAGGCATTCCAATGTCTGTATGGGTGTTTCGTGTGCATGCATATATGTCTCTGCCCTCTCCAGATTCTGTTCATTGTTTTCATCAGCCATGATATCCCTGGCAATATCCAAAAGATTTCTGTAATGCTCCCGCAATTTCTGGTAATCTGTTGTATAGTGCAGCAACGTGTTCTCTGTATACCTGGTCTCATAGCATACCACCCTGAGAATATCCCGCAGTTCCTTCACCTCTTTGACATTTAACTCTGGATGTCTTTTACATTCATTTTCTATAAATAAATGCGCCATATACCCCTGTCTATCCTGAATCAGATTCATTGCCTGTTCTATCACTGCTTCAGGTTTAGTTTCCTCATCCCCGTCTGCTACGGATTTGGAGGAATATGTCCGGATAGGCACCGTCACAATAAGCAGTTCAGATGCATGATACATAAAATACATCGAATGCAGTCTTTCTGCCAGGAACGCAATGTATCTGTTCTGATACCGGTCCCACTTTTCCCCAATGATGCTATATACTTCTTCTAAAATCGGAAACACCCATGCACAATACCGTTGAAAATATTCATATTTGTATATTCCCATGCAAGCGGGAAAAATGAATGTTTCCTGTGATAACGCTTCTATATGGTCATAGCATTCCGGATCTCTTTTTCGTATAACCTCCATCATGGTCTCCCATGCATCCTGGGTATGACGATAGAGATAATGATTTTTAATGCTGCACGGCTTTCCATCGCTTTGAAAAAGCATAGGCTGTGCCAAAATCACATCCACCC
Organism: uncultured Lachnospiraceae bacterium; assembly: GCA_964606215.1. GTDB lineage: Bacteria > Bacillota > Clostridia > Lachnospirales > Lachnospiraceae > CAZSGT01. The sequence goes on along the minus strand of CAZSGT010000002.1, from coordinate 21,129 downwards.
CCTGCTGGATATAATACTCTATTTCCTGTTGGGACAGCATAAAACTTCTTCGGTAGTGGCTCCATCCAATATACTCTTCCCGGATGTTTTTCCATACCCAGTACAGTGCCGTAAGTTCACTAAAAGAGGGATTCTTTTCCGAGATATTATCCCCTGCATCATCTGCAAGTTCTGCAATTCTTTCCTCTGTCAAAGCGCATCCGCTCTGAATGGTTATGTCATATTTTGTATAGGGCCGCTCTTCCGTCAATTCTCTGTCATGAACATTTTTTACCACAAAATTTTTTAATGGCACTCTATCATTCATACCTGTATAAGCCTTCCTTTCACTGTACAATCATTGGATTTTTCTCGTATTCTTTAAAACTCATCAACTGCAAATCTCTTGCAGAACAAATAGCATTCTGTATGTCAACCGGCCATTCAATGCCAATTTCTGGATCATCAAAACGAATTCCTGTATCGGTTTCCTTATCATAATCACCCTCGCACTGATACAACATAATCGTTCCGTCTTCCAATGATGCAAATCCGTGTGCAAACCCTCTGGGAATATACAGCGCCATATGATTTTCTCCACTCAATTCATAAGCTGCCCACTTCCTGTATGTGGGACTGTCTGGACGTAAATCCACAATGACGTCCCATACTTTGCCCGCAACCACACAGACTAATTTTACCTGTGGATTGTGGATTTGAAAATGCAGACCTCGTATGACATTCTTTGAAGAGACAGAAACAAAGGTTTCATTCAGGTTAAACCGAATTCCTGCATCCCCATAAATATTTTTCTCAAAACATTTTATAAAACCGCCGCGAGTATCCCCAGAGGAAAAATTTTTTATCAAATACGCCCCATCTAATTCCAGTTTTTTGAATTCAAAACTACCCATTATCCACCTCCCGAATCCATGCAGCTGTTTTCTTTATTCCATCCGAAAAACTGACTTCTGGCAAAAATCCCGTATCCTTTTCCACGGCATGAATGTCAAATTCTTCATATGTGAGCGAAACACCATGAAACGGTATTTCTCCAAGACCAAGCTCCATCTCCGGATTCACCTGTTCCCGCAATTCACAAAGAAATTTCTTTAAAGGTCTGGGATTTTGGCTGCCTATATAATAGGTTCTATTATTTTTCCCTTTATCTCCAATTGCAACAAAGGCTTTTGCCGCATCGTCAATATAAATAAAATCGTAAATCTGCTCGCCGGCTGAAAAAGCACAATGTTCACCGTGTAATAATTTTCTTATGCTGGTATTTAAAAGTCTCGGACTTTTCTCCCCAATACCATAAATATTGGAGATAACCGCTCTGATGTACTCAACCCCCAAACTACCCGCAATGGTTCTTGCCATATAATCGGCGGCAACTTTTGCACTGGAATACAGCGTGTTGATACCCGGAGTCGCCTCTGTTGCCATTGCCGCCTGGATTTCATATTCCATAATGCTGGCTGCAAACACAAGACGTTTACAGTTCATATCTGCACACGCCTGAACCGTATCACATGTGTATCTCACATTGTTGATTTGGACATTTTGATTACTGCGCAATGCCCCGGCGCTTCCCATCCATGCAAGATGATACATCACATCTATGTCTCTGTCTTTAATATACGCAGAAAGGTTGTAAAACTCGGGCAAATCACAATAAACAACCGAAAGATTTGAAATCCCTTTTATGACTTCCACATTTTCTGCCCCATTACGCACAACTGCAATTACCTGAATTCCCTGCGAAGACAATTCTCTGCACAAAGCCGTCCCAATAAAACCATTTGCTCCGGTTACAATTGCTTTTTTCATCTCACTTCTCATCTTTCTAAAAATATTTATTATCCAACAGCATCAATAATAACCTTTGCCATATAATCAATCATTTCATCTGTCATACCAGGATAAACACCGACCCAGAATGAATGATTCATAATATATTCTGTGTTCTCCAAACTGCCCGATACACGATATGCATCTGTACCACGAATGGAATCAAAACAGGGATGCTTAATCAAGTTGCCGCTAAAAAGCAAACGGGTCTGAACATTATGTTCTTCGATATATCTGGTAACTTCATTTCTTTTGATTCCCGTTTCCGGTTTCACAGAAATCAGGAAACCAAACCAGGAAGGAATGCTGTTCTCAGCTGGCTCTGGCAAAATGATTTTATCTTGTATGCCCTCTAAGGCAGCGTGCAGTCTGTCCCAGTTGTGTCTTCTTCTCTCAATGAAAGATGGAAATTTTCTGAGCTGCTCTACACCAATCGCCGCCTGCAAATCCGTAATCTTCAGGTTGTATCCAAAATGGCTGTACACATACTTATGGTCATAGCCCTGGGGGAGCTGGCCAAACTGGCCGTCATAGCGATGGCCACAGCGGTTATCATGTCCGGACGGACAAATACAGTCACGTCCCCAGTCGCGATAGGATAAAATCAGACAGTTCAGTTCCGGATTGTCCGTATACACACAGCCTCCCTCTCCCATGGTCATATGATGAGGAGGATAGAATGAAGAAGTCCCGATATCTCCCCAGGCACCAGTGTATTTTGTCTCACCGTTAATGGTATATTTTGTGCCTAACGCATCGCAGTTATCCTCAATCAGCCAGAGATGATTCTTGTCACAAAACGCTTTTACTGCTTTCAAATCAAAGGGATTCCCCAGCGTGTGTGCAATCATAACCGCTTTCGTCTTTTCAGATAACGCGTCCTCCAGCCTGGTGACATCAATATTATATTGCGGAACGGTAACATCAACAAATACAGGAACTGCACCATATTGAAGTATGGGTGTAACCGTAGTTGGAAAACTACAGGCAACGGTGATAACCTCATCGCCACGCCGAATCTGCCGGTCTCCCAATTCCGGAGCAGTCAATACAGAAAACGCAAGCAGATTTGCGGATGAGCCACTGTTTACCAAATGTGCATATTTTACACCTATCCATTCAGCAAATGCCTTCTCAAACGCATCCGAAAAACGTCCCGTAGTAAGCCAGAAATCCAGCATCGCATCCGTCAGGCTCTGCATCTCCTTCTCATCGTATACACGGGAAGCATAGCTAATGCGGTCTCCAGGTTTAAAGTCCGCCTTAGATTCCTTCGGCATCTTAAAATCATGATAATAATCTGCAACCAATGCTTTAATCTGCTCCCTGGCCTCCGCCTCTGTTTTCCATTCTGCCATTTTTCTCCTCCATCAATAAATTAATTCCAAAAAAAATCTTGGATTTCTCTATCCATCTCTGCCGGTATATCACCACCCGACAGCCACACTTTGCTAAACTGGCAAATCCGCTTCACACATTCATCTATATGCCAGCGGGGACTCCAGCCAAAAACAGCTTTCACCTTGCTGCAATCAAGTTTTAGGAAATTGGCCTCATGGGGTGCATTTTCCTGCGCCTGATTCTCCCAGGAAGCCCCCTCTCCCCAATATTTACAGAACATGTCTACAAGATTTCCTGTGGACAAACAGTCACAGTCGTCTGGTCCTACGTTATAATAACCAGCATACTTACCGTCTTCATACTGCTTTGCCACAATGGTTAAGTAGACGGCTAAAGGCTCCAACACATGCTGATATGGACGGGTGGAATATGGATTTCTCACTCCAATCCTTTCCCCAGCCGCCACTGCTCTCACGCAGTCCGGAATGATACGGTCATTTGCAAAATCTCCACCGCCAATGACATTGCCGGCACGGGCTGTGGATACTGCCACTCTGCCATCTGTAAAGAAACAATTTTTATAGCTGTGTGTCACAAGCTCCGAGCAGGATTTAGAGTTAGAATATGGATCAAAGCCATCCAAAGGCTCATCTTCTCTATAACCCCAACACCATTCATTATTGTGGTAGACTTTGTCCGTGGTAACATTCAACACAGACCTGACGCATGGAAACAATCTGACGCACTCCATAATATTTACCGTCCCCATGACATTTGTCTCGTATGTATATCTGGGCTCTTTGTAACTGTCTCTTACAATCGGCTGCGCAGCAAGATGCACAACAATCTCCGGCTGCGCCTCCTCAAAGACTTTTTTCAAATGGTGAAAATCCCGTATATCACCAATAATGCTATTCATTTTGTCTTCTAAACCGGCAACGGAAAACAAATCCGGTTTGGTAGGCGGCTCCAGACTGTAGCCCGTAACAACTGCTCCGGCATTTACAAGAATCCGGCTCAGCCATGTTCCTTTAAAACCAGTATGTCCTGTTACCAGCACTTTCTTCCCATTAAAAAATGATAAATCTAAACGCATTGTTATTTCCTCAATTTTCCCATAACTTCCAGGGTGCTTTTCCAGATTCCCACATTTTCTCAAGTAGTTGTTTTTCCCGGAAGGTATCCATACATTGCCAGTATCCTTTATGTACATGCCCCACAAGTTCTTTGCGCTCAACTAATCTGCTCATAGTTTCTTTTTCTAACAGCTCTTCGTCACCGTCAATATATTCAAAAATCTGTGGTTCAAATACCATGAAACCTATGTTTATAAGATCGCCATCCATATCTGACTTTTCCCGAAAGGCATCAATGATTCCATTTTCTCCAACTTCCACGACGCCCTTATTCTGACCAAAGTTATACATAGATATCGTACCAATTTTTCCATGGCTTTTATGGAATTCCAGAAGTTCCTGAACATTGATATCGCCTACGGCGTCTCCATAAGTAAGCATAAACCTCTCGTTTCCAATATAGTCCTTTATTCGTTTCACACGTCCCCCGGTCTGGGTGTTAAAACCGGTATCAACCACGGTGACTTTCCAGGGTTCTGCATGTTTATTGTGTACAATAATGTCATTATTCCCCTTTGTGTAGTCGAAGGTAATATCCGATGTGTGCAGGAAATAGTCGGCAAACCATTCCTTAATAACATGTTGCTTATAGCCGGCACAAATAATAAACTCATTAAATCCGTAATGGGTATATATCTTCAGAATATGCCAAAGAACAAGCATACCACCAATTTCTATCATTGGTTTTGGTTTTATTGCGGATTCCTCAGATATTCTTGTACCAAATCCCCCCGCTAAAATCACAACTTTCATATTGTTCCTCATTTCTGAACGATTTATCGCAATCTATAATTTCATTGTGAGCTGAATCCGCTTTTTCTTCAAATCCACGCTCATTACCTTTACATCCACCACGTCTCCCACGCTGACCACATCCAGCGGGTGTTTTACAAAACGCTTGTCCGAAAGCTGGGAGATATGCACCAATCCGTCCTGATGCACACCGATATCCACGAATGCACCAAAATCTATAACATTGCGGACAGTCCCTTTCAGTACCATACCTTCTTTTAAATCCTTCATCTCCAACACATCCGTGCGAAGAATGGGTTTTGGCATCTCATCGCGGGGGTCACGGGCTGGCTTTTCCAGCTCCTTTAAGATATCCTCCAACGTCAGTACACCGATGGACAGCTCCCTTGCCATCTTCTCCTTATCCTTCACCCGCTTTGACAGGGAAGAAGATACGGGAAGCACTGGCGTCTCCTCTGTTTTCTCCGGTTCTGCGTCCAGGGACATGCCTCCAAGTGCCTCGGCAAGCGCCTTTCCAAAGGCGGTGTTGGTGTTTCGCACCACCATCTTGTTTTTATCTCTTTTTCTGCGGTTTCCTCCGCTCTGGGCTTTCTTCTGCTTCTCCGCACGGGCTGTTTCCTTTGCCACCTGCTTTTGCAGCTCCTTCACATCCTCCATGGTCAGCGAAAGCTTGTCAAGAAGGGCACTGGTCGCGTCGTAGCTCTCCGGATGGACACTGGTGGCGTCCAGCGGATTGTCTCCTCCTGTAATACGCATAAATCCGGCGCACTGCTCATATGCCTTAGGTCCAATCTTTGCCACCTTCAAAAGCTGTTTGCGGTTGGTAAACCGCCCGTTTTCTTCCCGGTATGCCACAATATTTTTGGCAATTACCTTGGAAACTCCGGAAATATACTCTAAAAGCGGAGCAGATGCGGTATTTAAATCCACTCCTACCTTGTTTACACAATCCTCTACCACCACATGCAGGGCCTCGCCCAGCTTCTTCTGATTCATATCGTGCTGGTACTGTCCCACTCCGATAGATTTTGGGTCAATCTTTACCAGCTCTGCCAGCGGGTCCTGGAGACGTCTGGCAATGGAAGCCGCGCTTCGCTGTCCCACATCAAACTGGGGAAATTCCTCGGTGGCAAGCTTACTTGCAGAGTACACGGAAGCCCCCGCCTCATTAACAATAACGTACTGCACTGGTTTTGGAATCTCCTTTAACATCTCTGCCACAATCTGCTCGGACTCTCTGGATGCTGTGCCGTTTCCGATGGAAATCAAAGAAATGTCATATTTATCAATGAGTTTTTTCACGGTCGCTTTGGTCTGTTCCACCTTATTCTGTGGTTCGGTCGGATACACAACGGTGGTGTCCAAAACCTTTCCGGTGGCATCCACCACCGCCAGCTTACATCCAGTACGAAATGCCGGGTCCCATCCCAGTACGTTTTTCCCGGCAATCGGTGGCTGCATCAAAAGCTGTTCCAGATTCTTTCCGAATACCTTAATGGCACCGTCTTCCGCTTTTTCCGTCAGCTCATTGCGGATTTCCCTCTCGATGGCTGGTGCAATGAGGCGTTTGTAGGCGTCTTCAATGGTCTGTGTCAGAACCGGGGTCGTGTAACCATTGTCGGCAGTAATTACCTTCTTTGCCAGATAAGTAAGAATCCGCTCCTCCGGCGCCGCAACCTTTATCGTCAGAATCTTTTCTGCCTCTCCACGGTTTACGGCAAGCACACGGTGTCCTGCGACCTTCTTTAAATCCTCTTCATAATCATAATACATCTCATATACAGACTGTACCTTCTCGTCCTTTGCCACGGAAATCAGCTTTCCCTCCTCCATGGTAATTTCACGGATATACATACGGTAATCTGCTTCATCGGAAATACTCTCGGCAATGATATCCATGGCGCCGGCAATGGCGTCCTCCGGTGTGGCAACCTCCTTCTCCTCGGATACATAGGCGCTTGCCGCATCCTCCAGAGGAGCTTCCGCATCCTGAGCCAGAATCAGATCTGCCAGCCCATCAAGACCTTTTTCCTTTGCAATGGTTGCGCGGGTGCGCCTCTTGGGCCGGTACGGACGATACAAATCATCCACCACAACCTGGGTCTGCGCTGCCAGTATCTGCGCCCGCAGCTCTTCCGTCAACTTGCCCTGCTCCTCTATAGCAGACAAAACCTGATTTTTCTTCTCCTCCAGATTCCGCAGATAGGTAAGACGTTCATCCAGATTGCGGAGCTGCTCATCGTCCAATGCCCCGTGCTTTTCCTTGCGGTATCTGGCAATAAACGGAATCGTATTTCCCTCATCAATAAGCTGTACCACAGCCTCCACCTGCCAGAGCTCAATCTGGAGTTCCTCCTTAATCTGATTTAAGATGTTCATTTCTTCCTTGTTTGTACTCATTGCGAGCCTCCTTTACGAGCAAATCATATAACCATGTTTGCGATGCCCACAATGCAAACATGCCGGGCGAATCATTTTAATCCTTCACCCTTTCCTCACTATTTCCTTAAATCCGGCGATTCATGCATCGCACAAACCGCCGGGTATATTTACTGTATTACTTCCATTTTCAAAGATCTTGGCATACTATTTCTGCCATTTATCTATATATGATACAAAAAATAAAATATCATGAAAGACTGTTTGCAATACGTTGGTGCTTAAGCCATGTATCTTATGATGTGGAGCGGGAACGGCGCCCTGCGCCAACCGGCACAATATGTGTTGTTGCAAGCTTGCTTGCTAACATACACATCTGTGTCGGTTCAGCCCCGAAGGGGCCTCCCGCTCCACATCATTTTATGGCTTTACGCACCACTACGCATTGCAACAAGTGCAAACGTGTCTTGAATGAAATTTATTTTTTGTATCACCAGAAAACCCAAACTCCCGAAGCCAGAATCCTACTATCCAAGCAGCTTACGCATCAGCGTATATCCCTCTTCTACCATATTCCCACTTGCCGTGGCATCTTCTTCATTGTAAAGCCAGTCATTCGCCTGCTTTTTCGTACTGTCATACAGCATATAAGGTATGGGGTCAGAAGTATGTGTACGACAGGAAATCGGTGTGGGATGGTCCGGCATAACCAGCATGCGGTAATCCACTCCCGCATCCTCCATCCCTTTGGTGATGATAGAAAGCACTCTGGCATCCAGATATTCAATGGCTTTGATTTTTCGCTCCAGGCTTCCCTGGTGTCCCATCTCATCCGGCGCTTCCATATGTACATAAGCAAAATCATATCCGTCTTTGGTAAGCGCTTTCACTGCCGCCTCTGCTTTCCCTTCCCAATTGGTCTCCAGCGTGCCATTGGCGCCCTCTACTTCAATATTGGTGAGCTCTGCTCCCACGGCAATTCCTTTCAAAAGGTCCACCGCAGAAATCATAACACCCTTCTTTCCATATTTCTTCTCAAAAGAATCCACAATGGGTTTGGTTCCAGCACCCCAGAACCACAGGCTGTTTGCCTTGTTTAATCCCCTGGCGGCACGCTCAACATTCAGCGGATGGTTATTCAAAATTTCATAGCTTTTCTCCATCATTTCCCGCAGCTTTTTATCCTCTGGAAGATACTCTCCCACCACTCTGCCGAGAACATCGTGGGGCGGCGTCAGCTCCACCACTTCTCCCTGATCCCAGATTAAAAGATGGCGGTAACTGGTTCCCAGATAATACTGGTATATCTCATCGTCCAGCTCTTTCTTCACCGCATCCAGAAGCACTGCCGCATCCTCGGTGGAAATCTCGCTGGAGCTGTGGTCGATAATCGTCTTCTGCTCATATGGCAAATCATCGTCCGACAGTGTGACAATGTTGGCGCGTATGGCAATATCTGTATCCTTCATATCCACACCGATGCTCAATGCCTCCAAGGGGGAACGTCCTGTGTAATATTTCTTCGGGTCATATCCCAGTACTGCCAGGTTTGCCGTGTCACTTCCCGGTTTCATCCCTGCGGGAATGGTCTTTGCCAAACCAATCTCTGACTGGGGCGCCAGTTTATCCATATACTCCGTCTTTGCATATGCAAGCGGCGTTTTTCCTCCCAGCTCCTCAATGGGTTCATCTGCCATCCCATCTCCCAAAACAACTAAATACTTCATGTTTTTACCTCATTTCTGCTTACACATAGATGCGCATTATTACAATGTATAATAAACACTAGAAATCCACTCGAATCCGGTTCACAACATTGCCCATGACTTCCTGTGCATCCGCAAATGCCTTTTCGGAAACTGCCCCGGTCACAAAGGCATACTCATCTGCAAATCCGGCATCTACAACCTGAACATCTCCAAACAATTCCTTTACCTTTGCCGCATTTGCCCCTGCATCGCCAGATACCCGGACAAAGAAACGGCTCTCCACATCATCCATGGACGCAAGTTCCAGTTTTTCATCTGCCCACATCGTACGGATATTTTTGCCGATATGTTTTGCAGCGTCAATCACATCAGAAACCACGGCACTTGCTGTAGGGAGACTGCCTGCCCCCTTACCGTAAAACATAACCTCGCCAAGGGTATTTCCCTTCACAAGAATAGCATTAAATACGTCGTCCACACTGTAAAGCGGACTTCCTGCATCTATCATTTTGGGCGCAACCATTGCCTGCACCTTTCCGTTTACGGTTTTACTGCTTCCGAAAATCTTCACCTTTGCATTCAGCTTCTTTGCATAGGCAATATCCCTATCCGTAATTTTCGTAATGCCTTCTGTATAAATATCGTTATAGTCCACTGTCTTTCCATATGCGAGAGACGTCAGTATGGCAATCTTGCGGCAGGCGTCATAACCCTCCACATCCGCTTCTGGATTGCGCTCTGCATACCCTTTGTCCTGCGCATCCTTTAAAACAGTATCAAAATCGGAACCATCATCGGTCATTTTCGTCAGGATATAGTTGGTCGTACCATTTAAAATTCCTGTAATCTCCTCAATCTGCTCGGACTGCAGTGCAGTATTCAAAGGCCGGATAATGGGAATACCGCCGCCCACGCTGGCCTCAAACAAAAAGCTGGCATTATGGTTTTTTGCCGTCTCAAGCAGCTCTGGACCGTAGGCTGCCACCAGTTCCTTATTGGAAGTACATACAGTTTTCCCCGCTTCCAGGGATGCCTTTACAAACTCATACGCAGGATGCAGGCCTCCCATAGTCTCTACGACAATGCTCACAGACTCATCGTTCTCAATCTCTGAAAAATCGTGAACAATACTGTCCTGAATCGGGTCTCCCGGAAAATCCCTTAAATCCAAAACGGACTTCACACGGATTTCCTCACCAACTCTGCCGTCGATACTCTTCTGGTTCCGCTTCAGAACCTCTACGACACCGGAACCTACTGTTCCGTAGCCTAATACACTTACATTAATCATTCTTAGCCTCCATTCTGCGAATTTGTATCATTTCCTATAAAAAATTATCCCGCACTTGATATAAAACTTAAATATGCATTGATAAATGGGTCCAGATTGCCATCCATGACACTCTGGGTATTGCCAACCTCACAGTCCGTCCGATGGTCTTTTACCATGGTATAGGGCTGCATAACATACGAGCGAATCTGGTTTCCCCAGCCAATCTCCTTGGATTCTCCACGGATTCCGGCAGCTTTTTCCAGCTGTTCCTGCTGTTTTAACATAAAAAGCTTGGCTTTCAACATCTGCATGGCTTTGTCTTTATTCATATGCTGGGAGCGCTCATTCTGACACTGTACCACGATTCCCGTAGGAAAATGGGTAATACGGATTGCCGATGACGTCTTGTTGATATGCTGTCCACCAGCACCGCTGGAACGGTACGTATCAATGCGGATATCATCGTCTGCCACCTCTACGTCCAAATCCTCTTCGATATCAGGCATGACATCACAGGACACAAAAGACGTCTGTCTCTTTCCCGCAGCATTAAATGGTGAAATCCGCACCAGCCGGTGTACTCCGTGCTCGGATTTTAAGTAGCCGTATGCATTTTCCCCTTCAATCTGCAGCGTTACGGATTTGTATCCCGCCTCGTCACCGTCAAGGAAATCCAGCATGGTAACTGCAAAACCATGCTTATCCGCCCATCGCTGATACATGCGGCAAAGCATACTCGCCCAGTCGCAGCTCTCCGTTCCACCGGCACCTGCGCGCAGGGTAAGGATGGCAGAATTGCCATCATACTCACCAGATAAAAGTGTTGCAATGCGAAGGGATTCGTAAGCGCTCTCAAATTGGTTGATGGTATCCTCAATCTCTGGCAACAGAGAGTCGTCCTCCTCCTCGTATCCCATCTCAATCAATGTCATGGCATCATCATAAAGCCCTTGTAAATCTTCATATTTCTGAATGGTATTCTTCAGAGACTTTGACTCCTGCATAACCTTTGCCGAATGCTCGGCGTCATTCCAGAAATCCGGAGCCTCCATCTCCTTATCCATCTCTTCAACCCGGTCTCTCTTATTAGCCAGGTCAAAGTGAATCCCCCATTTCAGACAATGGTTTCTCAAATACAATCAGCCTGGATTTAAAATTATCTAATTCAACCATTGTTTCACCTCTTTTCTATTATATAATTAAAATACTTTGCACTCTTCTTAATACTTGCGGCCACAGCACATCTTGTACTTTTTGCCGCTTCCACATGGACACGGGTCGTTTGGCTGTACCTTCTTGCCCTTGCGCTTCTTCGGTGTATTCACTGCGCTATCGTCCTTGTTGGTTCCGGTCACCTTGGCAACCTGTTCACGCTCTACCTTCTGCTCAACACGAACATGCATCAGGGCTTTCACCGTATCCTCACTGATGGCATCAATCATATCCTGGAACATCTCAAATCCATTAAACTTATATTCTACAACCGGATTGCGCTGTCCATATGCCTGCAGGCCAATACCCTGGCGCAGCTGGTCCATATCGTCGATATGGTCCATCCATTTATGGTCAATAACCTTCAACAAAAGCACTCTCTCCAGCTCACGGATATGCTCCGCATCCGGAAACTCTGCTTCCTTAGTCTCGTAAAGCTTTGTAGTGCGCTCCTTGATTTCCTGTACCAGTTCATCCCGAGTCATGTGCTTCTCCTGCTCCTCGGTCAGCACCACACGGTCCATGGGGAATATTGGCAATAAGAGATTATTTAACTCTGCCATATCCCACTCCTGCGCTGGCTGGTCCTCCCCAATGCAGGTATTTACACAGGATTCCGCAACATCTGCTATCATCTTGCAAATGGTATCCCGCATATTTTCTCCGTCCAGCACACGGCGGCGCTCTTTATAGATTACTTCACGCTGTTCATTGTTTACCTGGTCATATTCTAACAGGTTCTTACGAATACCGAAGTTATTTCCTTCAATCTTTTTCTGTGCCTTCTCGATGGCACTGCTGAGCATCTTATGCTCAATCTGTTCCCCGTCGGGCATGGCGCTGAATAAGCCCATCAAACGCTCCGAACCGAACAGGCGCATCAAATCGTCCTCTAAGGAAATATAGAAACGGGATTCGCCGGGGTCTCCCTGACGTCCGGCACGTCCACGCAGCTGGTTGTCAATACGGCGGGATTCATGCCGCTCCGTACCGATAATACGCAGACCGCCTAACTCTGTAACGCCCTCTCCCAACTTGATATCCGTACCACGACCTGCCATGTTGGTGGCAATGGTAACGGCTCCTTTCTGACCTGCATCGGCGATAATCTCCGCCTCAAGCTCATGGAACTTGGCATTTAACACTTTATGAGGAATCCCTTTCTTCTTTAGCTTCATGCTGAGGTCCTCGGAAGTATCAATGGCAATGGTACCTACCAGCACCGGCTGTCCCTTTTCATGTGCCTCCATAATGTCCGCAACTACGGCGTCAAATTTTTCCCTCTGTGTCTTAAACACGGCGTCGTCATAGTCCACACGTGCCACTGGCAGATTGGTGGGCACCTCGATTACGTCCATGGCATAAATGTCACGGAACTCGCTTTCCTCTGTCAATGCAGTACCTGTCATACCAGACTTCTTTTCATATTTATTAAAGAAATTCTGGAATGTAATCGTCGCTAAGGTCTTACTCTCCCTGCGGACTTTTACATGCTCTTTCGCCTCAATTGCCTGATGCAGACCATCAGAGAAACGGCGTCCCGGCATAATACGGCCGGTAAACTCATCCACAATCAGAACTTCGCCGTCCTCACTGACAACATAATCTTTATCTTTTATCATAAGGCTGTGGGCACGAAGCGCCAGAATAATGTTATGCTGAATTTCCAGATGCTCCGGGTCTGCCAGGTTATCAATGTGGAAAAACTGCTCAACCCTTTTCACACCGTCCTCAGTCAGGTTTACATTCCGGTCTTTCTCATCCACTACATAATCTCCGGTCTCCTCAAACTCTTCCTGCATAAGGATATCCATTTTGGAAAGCTCCTTCGCCGTACCGCGCTGCAGCTGTCTTGCCAGAATGTCACAGGCTTCATACAGCTTGGTTGACTTGCCGCTCTGCCCGGAAATAATCAATGGTGTACGCGCCTCGTCAATCAATACGGAGTCCACCTCATCGATGATGGCATAGTGAAGGGTACGCTGTACCAGCTGTTCCTTGTAAATCACCATATTATCACGAAGATAATCAAATCCCAGCTCATTATTTGTTGCATAGGTAATATCACAATGATAAGCTTCCCTGCGCTCGTCATTGTCCATGGAATTTAAAATCACACCGACCTTAAGTCCTAAGAACTCGTGAATCTGTCCCATCCATTCCGCGTCACGCTTTGCCAAATAATCATTAACTGTTACAATGTGTACGCCTTTTCCTTCTAATGCATTCAAGTAGGCAGGCAGGGTGGAAACCAACGTCTTTCCCTCACCGGTACGCATCTCTGTAATACGGCCCTGATGAAGAATAATACCACCCATCAGCTGCACACGGTAGTGACGCATGCCGAGGACACGCTTTGACGCCTCCCTCACAACGGCAAATGCCTCTACAAGAATATCATCTAATGTCTCTCCCTGCTCCAGCCGCTCTTTAAACTCCGGTGTCTTTGCCTTTAACTGTTCATCGCTAAGCGCCTCCATCTCCGGCTCTAATGCTTCAATTTTATCCACCAGTGGAATAATCCGCTTTAATTCCCTCTCACTGTGTGTACCAAACACCTTTGTAAATATGCTCATTTTAATCCTCCATTTCTGTGTACGCATCCTGTGCATACATACGCAGTATCCACGCTTCCGTCAAAAATATGTCATAATAGGGCATACTACCCTGATTTTGCGAATACCATTCTATAGTATAACATTGTTTATAATGACTTGCAACCAGCAAAAAAGAGTGCGCATCCCCAGAATGTTTCTTACTCTATAGGAAATTCAGAGAAATTTCCTATAAGAAAGAGTTTCGCTTGCGAAACTCTCCGCCTGCGGCGGGTTGCTGCAAGCAACATATACCTATCTGCCGCAGTGCGCTCCTCCCCGGAGGGATTTTTACTCTATAGGAAATTCAGAGAAATTTCCTATAGAGTAAAGTAAGAGACAGGAGTTGTCCGAAAACAACTCCTGCCTCTGCACACACATATTCAAAACCTTCTCTGTAATCACTGGTAATTCTGTAAACCCTAAAACTCCGGCTCTATCAGGCCAAATGTATTTCCTTTACGTTTATAAACCACATTCACCTCGTCTGTCTGCACATTGCGGAACACAAAGAAGTTATGTCCCAAAAGCTCCATCTGCAGACACGCCTCCTCCGGGTCCATGGGTTTCACCGCAAAACGCTTGGTGCGGATAATCTCAATAGAATCATCATCCTCAATATCCTCATCGATAAATGCCTTGCTAAGACCAACTGCTGCCTGCTGTTTCTCCACAATCTTATTCTTATACTTACGAAGCTGCCGCTCAATAATCTCCTCTACCAGGTCAATGGATACATACATGTCATTGCTGACCTGTTCTGCCCGAACCGTATTGCCCTTCATCGGAATGGTAATCTCTATCTTCTGTCTCTCCTTCTCCACACTTAAAGTGACATGAACTTCCGTCTCCGGTGTAAAATATCTCTCCAGCTTTCCAATCTTATCTTCAATAGCTGCCTTCAATCCGTCTGTCACTTCAATGTTTTTTCCGCTGATTATGTACTGCATACTACCAACTCCTTTACAATTTAATATACATGATGCCGGGCACAAAAGCACCTGAATCAATATAAAGATTATAACACATTTACTAAAATCGGTCAACAATTCCATAAGTATTTGTGCAAATTGACAATGCTTCCACGTAAATTTCTTCTCCTTACAAAAATAAAATTCCCTTTTCATTTACCCAAAAATGCGATTTTTTTTTGTGGATAATGTTGATAACTTTGCGCATAACTCTTATTTTGGGTCTTTTCAGTCCTTTTTTTGTGGATAACTTTTCTTCAAATGTAGAATTTTCCACAAAATCACCTCGAAATATTTCAAAAAATACAAGTACAATTTTGTGCAACTTGCATATTGCGTTTCCAACCCTTCAAATATAACTTCCCCTGACTGACGAAGGAAAAGAAAAATACACTATCCATATATGTGTAGGTATGATATCATCAAAATTGACAATTAGAAATTTATATAAGAAGGAGATTTATATGGATAAGAAAGATTCCGTTAATAAGTATATGACATTTTATATGAGCATAGGAATGTGCTGGGGAGTATCGGGTGGTTTACTATTTGGAATGCTGCTCATGAATTCTGACAATATGTTTCTTGGAATGTGTTTTGGACTTCCTATAGGAATGGGTATTGGTGCGGCAATCGGTGGGGCAAAGGATAAACAGCTTTCTGAAAAAATGATGACAATTGTCCGAATCGAAAACCTGACAGATTCATCAGATGTTATGATTTATACTATAGATAAAAATGGTGCAGAAAAAGAATACAGGGTTGCCGGGAAAAAAAGCAAAGAGGAAAAATTTGCAGTGGAAGACAGAGTAGCCGAAGAAACAGACGGTTCTTTGGTATCATTGGAAACCAAATAGCAAGCTGGCAGATTATTTTCACTTTGCCTTCGCGTAAATAAAGCGGTGTCAAATTTTCTTTGACACCGCTTTTGTCAATCATATTTATCAATCATTGATGATTCTGCGTGCGCAGGTAGGTGTTCTGTAGAACATGTCGGAGTACTTGATACCCTCTCTCTCATTGCTGGCATGTACTACTGTACCGTTTCCAACATACATTGCAACATGGTTGATTCCTGAACCGCCGCCATAGAAAATCAAATCTCCAGGCTGTACGGAATCCAAGCTGACCTTTGTACCAGAACCAGCCTGGGAAGCTGCTACTCTGGGGAGGCTGTATCCGAAACGAGCATATACGCTCATTACAAATCCAGAACAATCTGCACCCTTTGTCAGGCTTGTACCACCATACACATACGGATTACCTACAAATTTCTGTGCATATGCTGCTACGTCAGAACCTGTACCTGTACCCTGGTTCTTGTAAGCAGAACCAGAAGAGCTGCCGCCGTTAGAACTTCCACTATTGGAGCTTCCACTGTTAGAACTTCCGGAATTGCTTGAGCCGGAATCGCTCTGCTGATAATCCTGCTGTGCTGGCTCAGAATAAGACTGCTGCGCCTGCTCATATGCTGCCGCAGCTGCCTCAGCTTCTGCAGCTGCTGCCTCAGCCTCTGCTTTTCTTCTGGCGATCTCTTTCTCTTCCTTGATGGAAATAGCATCGTCAAACTCTATAGAAATATCTACATATTCCTTTGCAACATATCCCTTGGTATCCCCATCAACTTTAATCTTAACCCATTTGTCATACTCGTTTACTACATTGTAAGACTCCTCGTCCGGAATCAATGTAACAACCAGAGACTCTGTACTCTTTTTCTGGCGAACCTTTAATGTAGTGGTGTTTACTGTAGCAATCTTATTACCGAACTTCTCAGCAACCTTCTCTGCCTCTTCGCCAATTGCAAGATACTCTTTCTTAATATAACCGTTGACACTGCCGGAAGAAATCTTCACCCAGTCTCCCTTGGTTTTCACAATGGTTGCTGCCGCACCACGGTACAATTTACCAAGAATCTTGGAGTCCTCGCTGGCTCTCTTACGAATATTTACATAATCATTCGCAATAGAGATACCAACATTCTCATACTTGGATGGCTCTTTGACAACCGGTGCTTCGGTTGGTGCCGCTACTGGCTCTTCTGTGGCTGCCGGTGCTTCTGCCTCCTCCGGCTCCTCCTCTGCTGTTGCAGCAGTATATGTGGCTGTATAATACTTGTCCATGGATAATGAGATACCAGCTAATTCTGCTTCCTGACAGAGAGCAGATGCATCAGATGTATCCTGTAGAACCAGACATCCAATACCTAAAGCTGAAACCGTAGCTCCTACAACTAACGCTCTCCTTACCCAACGTGTCTTAATCATTATCTCGACCTCCATTGTTATGTATATCCTTTGTTACAAATTTATTAACTAATTCCACTACATTATAGCAACGGCTATAGGGTTTGTCAAGAAGAAATTACGAAAATATTACATTGTTTAAACGCGCCACAAACGGCGTAAAACCGCACTTTTTTGGTTTCATTGGGAAATTTTACCATATTTTTTTTACTACAGAGATAGAACTTAAGCACTTTGTAACATCTAACCTACCTTTGTAGAATTTTATTTTGTTAATAACTGTATCTTGCCAATCCAGTATATGTGACGATATATTATATAGTATATACAGCATTGTATATATCGTCTGTATCATACAGGAGAGGAGGAGTTTCTATGGACATTCTCGACAGTATTGCAAACATGTCTATGTCTATGAGCCAGGCAAATCTTATGAACCAGGTTAGCACACAGGTTTTAAGCATGTCACTGGACGCTTTTGAAGGAGCGGCAACTGAGATTACAAAACTAATGGAATCCTCTGTCAATCCAAATCTGGGTTCCAATATTGATATCCAGATTTAATCAGACAACAGACATCGTGCCCCGGCATCTCCCATTGGAAGATACCGGGGCACATTGCTAATCCTGTCTTATAATAACTGCCAGATAATCATACCCACGCAGATACACATACCCACAATTAACGGAATCGAAAACAACCGTCCACCTCTCTCTGGTTCACCTTGGGACATGGCTTCGTCTCTCCGCATCTGCTCACTTGTAGACATCGTCTCAGTTTCACTCTTTTGCACAGGCATGCCCTGCATCCCTGCTTCCATCTGCTCCGCCAGCCGTTTCTTCGATGAAAAAATGGAGCGCAGATGTTCCTCTCTCCCCTGATTTCTCGCAATGTAAATCACCAGAACCACCGCCAGAATCGTGGGAACAATGGCAATCATCGCCCACACCACCGTGACGCCGGCAAGCACAGATGCATCGTTCATCTGCTCCGTCGCCTGTCCCAGAATCTCACTGGTATCTGTGTTACCCATAATCTGGGAAAATTCATCCTGATGGCTCTTCATATACGCCTGCAGCTTTGTCAAAACATATAATAATATAGTAGAGTTAGCATTTAAGACAAAATGCATAATCATTGTAGACAAAATCGAATCGGTTGCCTCAATCACAATGGCAAAAATACATCCCATGGCAAAGGCATAACAAAACTGGTTCAAATTCATATGCATCAGTCCAAAAAGCAGACCGCTGAGCAAAATTCCCCGCCGGACATTGATTTTGCGAAATGTATTAAAGAAAATCCCCCGATAGACAGACTCCTCCAATATGCACGGCACAAGGGCAATCCCTATCAGCCCCGCAAACAGCGGATAGTTCCCGGTTACGCTGGTCATCATGCCGGATACCGCATTGTCCGTAAACTGTAAGGATACTGCATTTATCACTGCCATCAGCGGCAGTATACAATAGGTAAGCAAAATCAGCAGTATGACATTTACCGGGCGGATTTTATGAAAACGCAGCTGCTCCCCAACTGCACACTGTTTTCGGTTCAGCCAGAGATACACCGCTCCGGGAGCCGCCACCAACGCCTGAGATACAAACAATCTGGGAAGCATGCCCAGACTGTTTCCCAGTCCGGTAAAAGACAACACCAGGCTCCCAATAACAAATAATGCTGCTGTAGCGGCATAAACGATACCGACTTTCTGTCTTTCTTCCATAGACACCTCTATTTCTCAGAAATTGCTTCAATCTCTATCAACACATCTTTCGGAAGCCTTGCCACCTCCACGCAGGACCTTGCCGGATAATCTCCGGTAAAATACGTTGCGTATATCTCGTTAATCTTTCCAAAATCATCCATATTTTTAATAAATACCGTTGTCTTTATGACTTTGTCCGTAGATGTTCCTGCTGCCTTCAACAGCTCTGCCAGATTGGACAGCGCCTGTTTTGCCTGCTCCTCTACGCCACCTTCCACCAGCGCGCCTGTGGACGGAACAATGGGAATCACACCGGAAGTGAATACCATTCCATTTACCTCAATCGCCTGGGAATAGGGTCCGATTGCCTGCGGCGCCTTATCCGTTGAAATCACTTTTTTCATATTCAAAACCTCCTAAATGTAAAGAATAGTGTTTATTCTTCTACGATAGCTAAATATGACATCTTAACCACCATAGCAGTAATTCTTCTGTAGTATACCACTTTTTTCCGGTTATCACTAGTTTTTTTTTGGTAAACTGATATAATGAGTATACAAACATTCAGAATGGAGATTGATATGAATACAATTTTACTGGGAGAATCCCAGACCATGGAAATCGTAAAAACTACTGGAT
Organism: uncultured Lachnospiraceae bacterium; assembly: GCA_964606215.1. Lineage (GTDB taxonomy): Bacteria > Bacillota > Clostridia > Lachnospirales > Lachnospiraceae > CAZSGT01. The sequence continues at coordinate 1,337 of CAZSGT010000002.1, read as the reverse complement.
TTGGAGTATATCTTTCTTTGCCTGACGGAGATGGGGAGGAGGTTTTACTGCCTCGCAAACAAGTGCCCGCCGATGCAAAGGAAGGCGACAGCATCCGTGTTTTCATCTATAAAGATTCGGAAGACCGCATCATTGCCACCACCATGGAACCCCTCGTCACCTTGGGAAAAACTGCCAGACTTACGGTCAAACAGACCACAAAAATCGGTGCATTCCTGGATTGGGGACTGGCAAAGGATTTACTCCTTCCATTTAAAGAGCAAATCTATCCAGTCCGGGAGGGCGAACAGGTTCTGGTTGCCTTATATATTGACAAAAGCCAACGTCTCTGCGCCACCATGCACGTATATGATTACCTCACAACGGACAATCCATACTCCGTGGATGACACAGTGGACGGTACGCTGTACGAAATCATTGAAAACTTCGGGGCTTTTGTGGCAGTAGATGACAAATACTCCGCCATGATTCCCATGAAAGAATTTACCGAGGATGTAGCGCCTGGCTCTGCTGTGACAGCAAGGGTAACCGGCGTCCGGGAGGACGGCAAGCTGTCCCTGTGCCTTCACCAGAAAGCCTATGTCCAGATGGATGCGGATTCCCGGATGATTTATGATAAACTTACTGCCGCCGGCGGTTTTCTTCCCTACCATGACAAAAGCGCACCGGACGACATCAAAAGAGAATTTCATCTGAGTAAAAATGCATTTAAACGTGCTATCGGAAGATTATATAAGGAGAAACGTATCCGCATTGAGGAAGATGGCATCAAACTGATTTCATAAAAGCTATAGAAACATATTCCTGTCACGGATATTTTCTGACATATTAATCCCTCTTACCGATTCCCGAATATCGAAATCAAGTAAGGGGGGATTTTTCTGCTGTCACCATCAATTCTCAATGGCATACCAGCCGTTTGCCTTGGCATGTTTTCGACTGACCCTGATATAGTAAGTGCCGTCGCCGTCTTCCAAAGTATATTTTTTGCTTCGTTTATACTGCTCCCAATCTTTCCTGCCGCTCTTGCCTTTGAGTGTTATGGTTTTCACAGGTTTTTTGATGCCGTTTTTATATATCGTAAATGTTACGCCGTATGGTTCCATACTGGTTGTGAAGGTAAGCTGGATTTCGCGGTCTGCCTTTATTTTATACCAATGGACATTCTTTTCTGCACATGCCAGGACGCCTTCTACATTTTTACCATTTTTAATTTGTTTTGCTTTCCGTTTGCTGCCTTTTCCATAGTTTGTAAACTTCTTGGTTTCCGGATGAAGCCAAAATTTTGCACCTTTTGTCGTCTTTGTCACAATGCGGTACTTCCCCTTGGAAAGTCC
>CAZSGT010000001.1:0-25620 GCA_964606215.1 uncultured Lachnospiraceae bacterium | reverse complement strand
AGATATCCACCACGGTTTCGCCAATGTGTGCGGTATCCCGGATGTTAAAGGCGAAAGAACCGGATTGTGTTACTGTCTTTATCGGACCTTGTATTGCCAAAAAGTCCGAAGTGAAGGATCAGAAGATTGAGGGAAATGCAGATTGTGTACTGACGTACAGTGAACTTCGGGCTATTATGAAGGCGAAAAATGTTCGTCTGGAGCCAGCGGAGAACACCTATCAGGATGCAAGTATGTATGGAAAACGGTATGGCAATTCCGGCGGTGTGACGGCGTCCATTGTGCAGTACATGAAAGAGTGCAATGAAAAGTGTGACGCAACGGTCTGCAAGGCAGATGGAGTTGCAGAGTGTAAAAAAGCGTTGCTGCTTTTGCGGGCAGGGAGGCTTCCAGAGGATTTTGTGGAGGGAATGGTATGTGAAGGCGGCTGTGTAGGCGGCCCCAGCAGTTATGAGACGATTAAGAATGCCAAGAAAGACAGGGATACCCTGATTGGCAGGGCAGACCAGAGGGGAATTAAAGAAAATCTCCAGAGATACGATATGAATAGTTTTTCCATGCATCGGGAAAATTAGAAAAGAAAGGCAGGAGACAGACATGCGCAAAACAAAGATAGTATGTACATTAGGTCCGGCAACGGACGTAGAGGGAATATTGGAGGAACTGGTGAAAAACGGCATGGATGTTGCCCGGTTCAATTTTTCACATGGAAGTTATGAAGAGCAGAAGGAGCGGATGGATTTGCTGAAGAAACTGCGAAAGACATACCAGCGTCCCATTGCTGTTTTGCTGGATACCAAAGGACCGGAGATACGCCTGAAAAGCTTTGCAGATGGCAAAGTGGAGCTTCATAAAGGGCAGACCTTTACCCTGCGCTGTGATGATGCGCCGGGAGATGAGACCGGAGTAGGCATCACCTGTGATATTCTGCATCAGGATGTGAAGGTGGGAAGCCGAATCCTGCTGGACGATGGATTGATTTCCATGGAAGTTGTAAAACTGGATGGCAGGGATATTGTGTGTCAGGTAAAAAATGACGGAATCGTTTCAAATTCCAAGGGTGTGAATGTGCCGGGGGTACATTTATCCCTTCCGTATCTTAGCGAAAAGGACCGGAATGATATTTTATTTGGGATTGAACAGGATGTAGATATTGTAGCAGCGTCCTTTGTGCGAAGGGCAGAAGATGTATTACAGATTCGCCGGCTGTTAGACGAAAACGGTGGAAAGAATATTACCATTATCTCCAAAATAGAGAATCAGGAAGGCGTTGACCATATCGATGAGATTATTGATGCGTCGGATGGTATTATGGTGGCAAGAGGCGATATGGGTGTAGAGATTCCCTATGAGGAAGTACCTGTCATACAGAAGATGATTATCCGTAAAGTGTATGAGGCAGGAAAACAGGTCATTACTGCTACGCAGATGCTGGATTCCATGATGAAGAATCCCAGAGCAACCAGAGCAGAGGTGACGGACGTAGCAAATGCCATCTATGACGGTACCAGCGCCATTATGCTTTCCGGGGAGACGGCAGCAGGCATGTACCCGGTGGAGGCATTGAAAACCATGGTGCGGATTGCGGTCCGCACGGAGCAGGACATTGATTACCGCAAGCGGTTTTTTGCCCATGAGCGGAATTCCAATCCGGATATCACCGATGCAATATGCCATGCAACGTGTACAACTGCGCTGGATGTAAATGCCCGGGGAATCATTACGGTAACCAAATCCGGCCGCTCTGCCAGAATGATATCCAGATATCGTCCCCTTAGCGATGTAATTGGATGTACAACGGAAGAAAAAGTGGCAAGACAGCTGAATCTTTCCTGGGGAGTAACGCCTATTGTCATTCAGGAAAAAGAAGACGTGCTGGAGCTGTTTGACCATGCGGTGGATTCTGCCAGGGAAGCTGGACTGGTAGAAAAGGAGGATGTGGTGGTAATCACATCCGGATTGCCTCTGGGACGTGCCGGAACGACCAATATGATAAAGGTTCAGATTGTGTAAACCAACGGAAAACTGCGTCTGCCAGCAGAAGGACAGCGAAATTGAAACAAAGCAGAGGAATCATAGAACCTCTTTACAAAATGAGCGTATATTGTTTATGAGAGTTACAAAAACGGGAGTATCCATGCAGTATGTATCCATAACCGCAGTATGCGTTGGGGGTGCAACCATCGTCGGGGCATTGGCAGGTTTTTTCATAGACGCCATTCCCCAGCGCATCATGCGGTATCTGATGATAGGAATTACAGGTATGTTGTTTTTGGTAGCGGTGGTAGGACTGGTAGTACCTGCGTTTACAAAGGCGGGAGTTACCCGGTGTTGGCTGCCGGCAACAGGCTTTGCCACTGGCGTTAGTTTTTTGCGTGTTATTGATATGCTGCTTAGCCGTATATACAAAATTACAGATGTAGAGGAAAGGCAGAGTGGATATGCGCAGCTCTTGCCGCCGGCAGACAATCCGGAATATAAAAAGAGAGTTCTGCTGCTGATATTTGCCATTGCCATTCACAATCTTCCGGAGGGGATGGCAGCCGGGGTAAGTTTTGCCACAGAAGACGTGGGGCAGACGATTGCCATTATAGCCGGAATCGTGTTACAAAATTTCCCGGAGGGCTTTATGGTAGTACCGCCAATGTTCCTTGCCGGGTTTGACAAGAGGAAGGTGCTGCAGATTGCAGCATTTACCGGTATTCTGGAGATGATTGGCACGTTTGTGGGATATCTCGCTACAACCATATCCAATCAGACCTTTCCATTTATCCTGGCTTTTGCAGGAGGAACCATGTTGTATGCAGTGGCAGACACCCTTCGGAATGAAATCTCAGAAAAACAAACATGTTAGGGCCGGAGAAGTGTCAGTGTACTTTGACTTTGCATTTTGCTTTGGCGCCGTCCTCGGATGCATAGATATATGCAGTGCCTTTCTTTCTTCCGGTGACGACGCCTTTGTTTGTGACGGTTGCCACCGCCTGGTTGCTGCTGGAAAATGTGGCAGCGTTGCCGGAGGAGACTTTGGCAGTCAGCGTGGCAGATTTGCCCACAGACAGAGAGAGGGTTGTTTTGTTCAGGGTAATCTGCGGGGATGCCACGGTGACGGTGCAGACCTTCGTGACGCCGTCTAGTTTTACTTTAATGCTGGCGGTGCCGTGCTTAACTGCTTTCACCGTGCCGTCTTTGTCCACAGTGGCAACCGAACTCTTGCTGCTCTTAAAGGTTGGGACAAGTCCGGATGAGGTCTTGGCTGTCAGTTTAAAGCTTTGACCACGGTATAGTGTTTTTGCATTGCATCCCAGTGCGATATGGGGTTTTTTCACTGTGACCGGACAGGTAACTTTGGTACCGTCACAGGATACAGTGATAATCGCCTCTCCCGGTTTCCTGGCAGTAATGGTGCCGGAGGCAGAAACTTTGGCAACGCTGGATTTACTGGATTTAAAAGATACGCTGTGTCCGTTGGAGGTGGTAGCACGTAATGTGGTGCTGCTGCCGTTTTCCATAGTGATGGAAGAACGGTTCAGACGTATCGTTGTGGGAAGTACCGTAACCTTACACCGGGCGTCAGCGTACTTTGTGCTGGCGGTGATGTATACTTCACCGGACTTTTTACAGGTAACCTGTCCCTTGGCGTTTACGGAGGCAATGGCACTGCTGCTGGATTTGAAGCTGATTTTTCCTTTGCTGGAAACCGCAGCCAGGCAAAAGCTTCCACCAATTGGTTTGGTTACGTTGTACTGTGACAGCAGTACATACTGGAAGTCAGCGGCAGCAGTCCTGGCGGCGGGGAACAGACTACCCAGAATAAGGGTAAGCGTCAGGCAAAGGGTTAAAACTTTCACAAAATATTTATTCATAGAAATCACCATACTTTCTTTAAAAACATTGTATTGGTGCGATGTGTTATCAGAATACCACGCTGGGAATATTTTGTAAATATCGGAATATACAATAAAAAAATGTGTGTTTTTTGTGAGAATTACATAATATGGAATCACGTCATGATATAGGCGGACAGCCCTGAATATTGGGCAATGTATGTAATGGGAATTCCAATGAAAAACAAAAAAGAAAACATGGAACAGGAAAAGGAGAATGGATATGGAGGGAAGGAGAGCCAGGCAGGTGTTTTGGTGTTTACTCATTCTGCTTGGCGTTAATGTGACGCAGATTGTAGTGTATACACTGGTGCATCTGTGCGCCGGAGGCAGACTGGAAAATGAAAATATATGGATATCACTGATTTCAGCAGTCATAAATGGTGGAATCTGTCTGCTTGTATATGGAAAACTGCATGGAAAACAACCGGCTTCTGGTGCTTCCGGTGAGGAAAATATACTGTGGAAATATGGCAGGAATATATTGAGATGGCTGGTGATAATGGCCGGGGGATGCGCATTCTGCGTGGTGGTAACATTTGGGCTGACAGCCATAGAAGCGCTGTTTCCCCAGTGGTTTACTTCTTATAATGAGGCCATGAAAAATATGGATATCCGGACGTCTTTGGTGACAATTCTCTACGCATTGCTGATTGCTCCCATTGCGGAGGAGTGCATTTTCCGAGGTGCTTTGTTTTCAGCTCTTTTCCAGGAGAGTGGATTTTGGTTTGCCAATGCGGTGCAGGCATTTTGTTTTGGCGTATATCACGGGAATCCCATTCAGGGGGTATATGCGTTTTTCATGGGAATGATACTGGGTTATGTGTACCAGTATGGCAAAGGTTTGGCTGCTTCCATATGGTTTCATGTGGCATTTAATGGAACGACATGGATTATGAACCGTGTGCTGCCGGCAGAAATGACTGTCACATGGCAGATGTTTGCAATCGTTATACCTGTAGGCAGCATCCTGTGTGTGTGGGCGCTGTGGATGCTTCAAAGAATACATGGGGAGGGAGGCGGCGTTACATAAGAAAGCCTGCATGGGACCGGACTTACAACAGATTAAAATTGTGCTTGCCCTCCCGGTATTCCCTGGGCGTGCAGCCTACAATATGGAGGAACGTCTTGTTGAAATAGCTGATATTGGAAAAGCCGGAGCGGTTGGCGATGTCGCTGATTTTGTAGTTGCTTTCCATCAGCATCTGACAGCTTTGCAAAATCCGGTACTGCATAAGATACTGGGACGGGGAGACATGCATGACTTTTTTAAATACCCGGCAAAACTGTCCCTCGCTCATGGGTATCATGCCCGCCATATCTGCCAGACGGATTTCATACATATATTCTTTTTCAATCCGGTCTAATACCGGCTGCAGCCGCTGGAGCTGTTCAGCATGTTTGGCGTCTTCCTTTTCTGTCACCCGCTCCCGGTGTTCAAAGAACAAATTCCAAATCGTGAGAATCTGCCCCTTCAATTTCAATTCATAATATTCCAAATCATGTTCCGGGTAGATATCCATATCCCGGATAATCTGAATCGCCTGTGCCTGCCATGGTTCTGCGGTGGTGAGATGTTCTGTAAAGACGGCTTTTCCATTCAAAATAGGGAGAATGTAGCGCATGGAAAAGCGGCTCTGCAGATTTTCATGCAGAAAAACGGAAGAAAACACTACGGCGATAAATCGGCATTCCATACCGTTTACGGCATTGGCGCAGTGGAGCAGGTTGGAATTGATAAAAACCCCTTCACCTGCACAGACCCTGTATTCCCGATTTTCGATTTGAAAGAGTACCTCTCCCTGGGTGACAATCAGAAATTCAAATTCCTCGTGCCAGTGCAGGGCGAAAATTAAATCAGTTCCTTCCGGAAAGCAGAGTTTATGTAGTCCCACAGGCACATGAGGTGTGCCGTGGCGGATTTTTTCTTCGTACTGTTTACGGGTTTGGGTATTGATAATCATAGTGCTCCTTTCTGCGCAAGCGAAAAACCATCAAAATAGTATTACATTATGTTTAAATAATAGTAGAATTTATGCCAAATTGGATAATATAATATTATACAGAAAGAAACGAAGAAGCGCAACTGAAAATAATGATTCGGCAAATAGAGGGGTGTCTGAATCAAATTATATAAAAATAAAAAGAAAGAAGGTATTTACATGAAAGTAGCAGACGGATTCTGGTTGAACCAGAAAGGATACGATGTAAATTATGCATCACAGGCGTATGAGGTTACCACTACGGACCATGCCATTCAGATTTTGGCAACACCGGGTACGATTTACAACCGTGCCATGACGCTTGGCGGGGCGAATATGGAGATTACATATTCTTCCACATCCGAAAATATCATTAAGGTCAACATCACACATTTTAAAGGTGGTCTGGACAACGCGCCACAGTTTGAACTAAATGAGGATACTGGCTATACACCGGTTATCAATGAGACTGACGGGTTTGTGGAAATGATTTCCGGAGATACCAAGGTTGTGATTAAAAAAGGCAACGACTGGGATGTACAGTTTTATTATAAAGACCGCCATCTGACCGGCGGTGCATGGCGCTGTACTTCTTACATTACAGAAAGTGCATACCATGCCCAGGCAAGACTGCAGCTGCAGGCAGACGACGAATTTTGGGCATATCCTCAGGATGCAAATACTTCCTATGTCCGTGAGCAGTTCAAGCTTTCCATCGGCGAGTGCATTTATGGATTTGGAGAAAGGTTTGGAACATTCGTAAAGAATGGACAGAATGTAGAGATATGGAACAGCGATGGTGGTACCTGCAGCGAGCAGAGCTACAAAAATATTCCATTTTATATTTCATCCAACAGCTATGGTATTCTCGTAAACAGCTCCGACAAGGTTTCTTTTGAGGTTGGTTCCGATACGGTATCCAAGGTTTCCTTTACCGTTCCGGGAGAGGAGTTAGAGTACTTTGTCATCGGCGGAGAGAATCTGGAGGACGTGTTACATAACTATACCACATTGACGGGTAAGCCGTCCCTGCCGCCGGCATATTCCTTCGGTTTGTGGCTGTCTACTTCCTTTACTACAAACTACGATGAGGAGACGGTTAACTCCTTTATCGATGGCATGAAGGAGAGAGATATTCCGTTGCAGGTATTCCATTTTGACTGTTTCTGGATGAAGGAGTTTGAGTGGTGTAACTTTGAGTGGGATAAACGGATGTTCCCGGACCCCAAGGCAATGCTTTCCAGACTGCATGATAAGGGACTGGAGATTTGTGTATGGATTAACCCATATATTGCACAGCGCTCCAAATTGTTTGATATCGGAAAAGAAAAGGGATACTTCATCAAGAATCCGGATGGAAGCGTATTCCAGACCGATATGTGGCAGCCGGGAATGGCAATTGTAGACTTTACCAATCCGGAGGCATGTACATGGTATCAGGGACTTTTGCGTGAACTGTTTGAGATGGGCGTCAACAATATCAAGACAGACTTTGGCGAGCGCATTCCTTCAAAGGTAGTATATTTTGATGGTTCCGACCCAATCAAGATGCATAACTACTATACACACCTTTACAATAAGACCGTGTTTACCGCGTTGGAAGATTACTTTGGAAAGGATAAGGCATGTCTTTTCGCAAGAAGCGCAACGGTCGGCGGGCAGAGATTCCCGGTACACTGGGGCGGCGACTGCTATGCAGAGTATTCTGCCATGGCAGAGACACTTCGCGGCGGACTTTCCCTGTGTTCTGCAGGATTTGGTTTCTTCAGCCACGATATCGGTGGTTTTGAGGCGACAGCGTCCGCAGACGTATATAAGAGATGGTGTGCATTCGGACTTCTTTCCACACACAGCCGCCTGCATGGTTCTACCTCTTACCGTGTGCCGTGGGCGTATGACGAGGAGTCCTGTGACGTCCTGCGCTATTTCACCAAGCTGAAGGGCAAATTGATGCCGTATCTGTTTGCACAGGCAGTGAAGACCCATGAAGTGGGTGTGCCGATGATGCGTTCCATGGTGATTGCTTTTACAAACGAGACGCCGTGTAAATACTTAGACCAGCAGTACATGCTGGGTGACAGCCTGCTGGTTGCACCGGTTATGTCTGAGAATGGAGATGTGGAGTTCTATCTTCCGGAAGGAACATGGTACGATATCATCGAGAATAAGACATACGAGGGCGGAAAGTATTACAGCAGAAACTGTTCCTACATGGAAATGCCGCTGCTTGTCCGTGAAAATTCTATTGTTACTTTCGGTAACTTTGACAGCAATATAGTGTACGATTATCTGGACGGCGCAGAAGCAGTGATTTACAATCTGCAGGATGGCGAGACAGCAGCGACGGCTGTATATGATAGTGAAGCTGTAAAGATTACGGATATTACCGCAGTGAGAAACGGAGATACCATCACGGTTTCCTATGAGGCTACCGATAAGAGCTTTACGGTTTCCGTTGCTGGCACCGATGCGAAAGCAGAGGCGAAGGCGGGGTCCACATCCGTGACCATCTCCTGTTAGTGATTGAATAAGAAATTTAGCCTTTGCGTAAATTGAATACAGCATAAAACGCTCCGCAACTTGTTGCGGGGCGTTATTGGCATAAGAATGGGTTAGGCTAGAAAATATGTTGCCGAAACATCAAAAGAAAGGGGATTTTACATGAAAAACTGGAAGCGGTTTATGGCATTGGGAATGGTTGTGGTTCTGGCAGTGTCTGACACCGCATGCGGCGGCGGAGGCAAGGAGGATGCAAAGAGTGGTGAAACAGAGGTTTCAGACATTGCCTTTGATAAGGAGACGGAGATTAACATAGGTGTGTACCAGGATATGTATTATGACAGCTCCCACACCGCTATTGAGGACAATCCAAACCTGGGCGACCAGGATGTGGCCCAGATGCAGCTGGATAATGTCCGTGCTGTAGAGAAGCGTTATAACTGTAAATTTTTTTTCAAGAATTTAACATGGGAAGGTATTACGGAGAGTATCAATACGTCGATTATGTCCGGCACGCCAGACTGCCAGTTGTATGACGTACAGTTTTCTTATGGCATTCCGGCGGTGATGGCAGGAAGCTGCCAGGCGCTGGAGGATTTCATTCCGGCAGGAGATGACGTGTTCACCGACCAGAAATACATGAAGAGCCTGAAGGTCATGGGGCAGGACAAAACCTATCTTTTTTCATCTTCCGGCGGAATCGATACGACAGCAACGGGCTTGTGCTTTAATATGGACATTGTCTGCAAGGAGCGGGGACTGGAGAATCCGCAGGATATATATGACCGCGGGGACGGGTGGACATGGGATGTATTCCAGGAGTATCTGGAGAAATGTACCTTTGACCGGGATGGCGATGGCAGTGTTGACGTCTACGGATATGGCGGCGTATGGACCAATACCCTGGATCAGCTGCTGATGTCAAATGGTACAGGTATTGCGTTTTCTGATAAACAGCTTCTGACCACGAAGGCAGATGTCGAGGTGCTTACGTTCATCGACAATATGTACAATAAGAACAAGATTGCAAAGCCGTGGGATGAGTCGGATTTTATGGGCAATGGAAGGACATGGGCGGATGGGCTGGTGGCTTTCTGGCCGGCACAACACTGGCTGTTAAATGAGAATGATATCTACAATAAAGATTGGGAGCTTGGCGTGGTGCCCTGGCCGACAGGACCAAGCGGAAATAAGGAGACCAATGCGGCAAACCGGGTAGGCGGTGACTGGATGATGATTCCCGTAGGCGTGGACAATCCGTATACGATTTATTCCGTATATGCAGATTATCAGAGATGGTACGGGGATGATATGGGGTTAATCTGTGATACATCCTGGGCAGAGGATTGTTTTGTTACGGAGCGGAACTTTAACTATATTGTGGAGATGAGTAAGCCGGAGAAGGCAGTGTTTGATGTGGGAGCTATCTGCCAGACCGATTTCTCTTTACAGCCCATGCTTTTAGGAACAGAGACGGCAGCACAGGTTGCAGAAAAATACAGCAATGATATTCAGAATCAATTAGATTTGTATCTGGGTAAGAGCGGACAGAAATAAGTAAGTAGTACCATTTGAATCTGGGTGCGGAGAGAAAATAGTATACATTCCGCACCCGGATTTAACGGGCAATTAAAAACAATTACACAATGTGTGACACAATCTCTGAACTTTCCGCAAACACCAGAATACGGTAAATATCATGTTCCCATGCCGACTGCAGACGCTGGTCGGTAATGGGAATTTCTTCTATCGTAATGGCGAAATCCCCTTCCAGCTGCAGGGTTGCCAAATCTCCAATGTGAATCAGTCCATGCTGTGTTTCATCAATGTGAGGCCGCTCGTAGGTCATATATGTTAACAGGAATCCTCCGTTTTGTATCTTGCCCCAGGTTTCAATAAGCTGGCTGTCCACTGTGCGGACAAAGTCGGGGATAAAAGCATGTGCAGCCCGTACCCCGTCAAAATCTTCAGAGTCCCGGGTTAAGTCCAGAAGCGTATTGAACCGTGTCACCCCGGGGGAAATCTGCTGCTTTGGTTCCGGTGTATAGCAGTCTTTTATGACAATCTCCTTGTCCGTCACAAGGGTGGCGCTGCGGATGCAGGTTTTGATGCCGGCTTCGGTCACAAAAGTTCCCCCAAGGTCCATGGAAATGGATTTGGAATCTGTGTCAAAGGAGTAGGAAACATCCCTGGCAGCATAATCAAATTCATGTTCCATAAACCCATTCAGTGTGGGAAGGTTATGGTAGGCAGACTGCATAACCCACAAACTGTACCGTTCATCGGAAAAGGTTTTTGCAGTGTATGTTTCCACTCCAACATCAATAAAAACAGGTCTTCCGTCCTTATATACGGTAAAGCTTCCAGTGTCATTATGATTGTGGCTGTCGTTGTTGTGTCCGGCCTTTACGGCAAGGAAACGGTGGGTGTCCCTGGCAATAAACACGCCGACGCTGGGATAGTAGATGTCTTTGTGGACGGCAGGAGCCGTTGTATCATATGCCATCATCTCTCTGTAATAGTGCAGCATCTGCAGGCGGTAAAACAAGTTGATCTCATTGTGCAAAAGCCGGCCTTCATCCCGTTTAAAATCCAGTGCGGCAAACCGCATCAGTTCAGGCTGGTTTGTGCGTTTTCCAAAAATATACTCCCGTGTGCCCGCTCTTCCCGCAACCGGGGAACTGTCTGCAAAGTTCACGTAATATTTATCGTCTACATGCATATGAAAGATGTAAGACGCCATATTTCGGATTTTATCCGTTTCATATGCACCCATAAAGGCGTTGTCGGTAACAAAATTTAAAATCTCCAGGGTGTTGAGAAGGCACAGAGCAGCGTGCCGGTAGTACTGTGCGCCTTCTTCGCAGCAGCCGTCCTCCCCATAGCCGTCCAGGAAATAGTCGGTGCTGGTGCAGACCTGTTTCAGCAGCTGTCTGGAATCCTTCTGGTTGATATTCTGGTTCCAATAGGGTTCCATAAGGAAATAGGACAGCAAAATATTTTGTGTACACCAAATGGTCCAGTTGGATACCGGCCCTTCGTCGCTACCCATCCACCAGAAATTACTCTTGAAGTAGGGGGTGATAATACGGTTGTTTAGCTCCGTGGCAATCCGTTTGGAGATAAAGGGGGAAATTCCATCAAATGCCGGCTGCATCATATAAAATGCAGTGGCAAGAAGGGCTCCGGTTTCGCAGGAAAACAAGTCAAGTATTGGCTGGCTGGTATCTGGCAAAATCATAATTCCTCCATAGCGGACATAGGAATTATGGGGCGGCAGATGCCAGACGCTTTCCTCGCAAATCGCCCATATGTAATCAATAATATCATCCAGATACCTGCCCTTGTTCTGGATGCATTCTGCAAGAATCAGAAGGTTTAGCCGGTTGCGCCGCAAAAAATAGGCATCCTCAAAATGTGTCCGGGTGCCAGTGCGGTAAAAATCCATATATAAAGTGGCGGGAATGGCAGGAACCGGCTGGTGAAGCAGAGCGTCTGCGTCCCCTGACAGTTGGCTTTTTATATCTTTTGGTAAATGTTCCCAAAAAGCTCTGTCAGAAATCGAATGATATGGATAATACCTCTGTATGTCAGTATTTATGTTTTTTAGTATGTCTTGAAATATTGTACTCATATCCATCACCACATTTTCATATATATGCTACGGAATCATTATAGCAATTTTAGCGCAAAATTTCTATATCTAACCTCCAAAAATAATCTTAATTTATAAAGGAATAGTTTGACAAATAAAAGCTGGATGATATACTATAAGATATAAAGGGGCAGTATGCGATAGGCGGAAAAACAGTCATATGAAGGGACGATTTATACTATGAAAATAGCGGTTTTGGCAGGTGGACTCAGCACAGAGAGAGACGTATCACTCATCACTGGCGGCGGCGTCTGCAGGGCACTGAAAGAAAAAGGACATCAGGTCGTGTTGATTGATGTATTTTTAGGTATTCCCGGTGATGTATCGGATATTTTTGACAGGGAGCAGGATACCCAGGCCATACAGGGAAGTATCCGGACAATGGAGCCGGATATTGAGGAGATAAAGGCGTCCAGAACTGGCAGTCCGGATGGATTTCTGGGAGAGAACGTTATCAATATATGCCGGATGGCAGATATTACGTTTATGGCATTACATGGTGCGGAAGGAGAAAATGGTAAACTTCAGGCAACCTTTGATATTCTGGGCATTCCATATACAGGTTCCGGATATCTGGGCAGTGCGCTTGCCATGGACAAGGGAGTTGCCAAGAGTCTTCTCGTGCAGGCACAGATTCCAGTGCCAAAGGGATATATTCATAAAAAAGGCGATGAGGATACCCGGCCACGGCTGCCGTTTCCACTGGTGGTGAAACCCTGCTGTGGAGGCTCCAGCGTGGGAGTCAGTATTGTAGAAAATGATTCCCAGTATCAGAAGGCTCTGGTTACGGCGCTTTCGTACGAGGACATTGTTCTGGTGGAAGAGTGCATAAAAGGAAGAGAGTTTTCTGTGGGAGTCATCGGAGGTAAAAGCGTTCCGGTTATCGAGATTATTCCCAAGGATGGTTTTTACGATTATGAGACCAAGTATCAGTCAGGGATGGCTACCGATGTCTGTCCGGCTGAGCTTACGCCGGAACAGACCGCACAGATGCAGCAGTGGGCGGAGCAGGTATTTGCTGTTTTACAGCTGGATGCCTATGCCCGGATTGACTTTTTGATGGATGCACAGGGGGAAATGTACTGCCTGGAGGCAAATACGCTGCCGGGAATGACTCCTACCAGCCTGCTTCCACAGGAAGTGAAGGTCATCGGAGTAGAGTATGACGCTCTTTGTGAGAGGATTATTGAGGAGAGCTTTAAAAAATATAAATAAATATCAAAGGAGGCAGCAGTACAGTGAAAAATATGACACCAGAGATTCTGGCGCATGTACTGGGCGTTTCCTGTCAGGGAAGTTCGGGGAGGCAGACAGAGATTACCAGTGTGGTTACAGACAGCAGAGAAACCCAAAAAGGCAGTTTGTTTATTGCTATCAAAGGGGAACGGACGGATGGTAACCGTTATATACATAGCTGCTATGAAAAAGGAGCGTTATGTTGTATTTCCCAAGTGTCCGCACAGGAGAACGGAGTGACGCCGGAGGAAGGATGCTATATCCAGGTTCCGGATGTATATGCAGCGATTCAGCATATTGCAAAATATTACAGGGAACAGTGTGATATAAAGGTAGTGGGTATAACCGGAAGCGTAGGAAAGACATCTACCAAGGAGATGATTGCTTCCGTGTTGTCTACAAAGTACAACACGGTGAAGACCCAGGGGAATTTCAATAATGAACTGGGTGTTCCGCTGACGTTGTTTCAGATACGCAGTGAACACCAAATCGCCGTTGTGGAGATGGGAATCAGTGATTTTGGTGAGATGACAAGACTTGCTAATATGGTTATGCCAGACGTTATGGTGATTACCAATATCGGATGCTGCCATCTGGAGCATCTGGGAGACCGGGACGGGGTTTTGAAGGCGAAGACCGAAAGCTTTCTTTTTGTGAAGAAAGACGGAACGATTATCGTAAATGGAGAGGATGACAAACTCCGGATGCTGCCACAGATATACCCGGAGCGTACGCCTGTGTATTATGGTATTTCCGGTGAAAATACATGGTCCGCAGGCAGTATGGAGAATTTAGGGCTTGAGGGAAGTCTGGTGACGATTACCGGGCAGGACAGCGCATTTGAGGTGCAGGTTCCCCTTCCAGGAAAGCATATGGTCAGCAATGCGCTGGCAGCCGCCGCAGTGGGACATGTATTTGGTCTCAGTGATGGGCAGATTGCAGAAGGAATTGCGGCGCTTAAGGAGACAGAAGGAAGAGGACATGTTATAAGGACAAGACATTTTACGGTGCTTGATGACTGCTATAATGCCAATCCCAACTCTATGCGGGCGGGACTGGATATCCTTGCAGATGTGGAGGGACGCAGGGTGGCAGTGATGGGAGATATGGGGGAGCTTGGCAGTGGGAGCAGTGAATATCACTACGAGATTGGGGAGTATGCGGCGACACGGGGAATTGAACTGATTGTTGCCATTGGAAGCCTATCGGAACACATGGCAAGAGGGGCGGCAGATGCAGGTGCAAAACAGGTTGTACATTACGATACCATAGAAGATGCGCTGGCAGAGCTTCCCGGCTATCTGGAAGATGGGGATGCAGTGTTTGTGAAGGCATCTCATTCCATGGCATTTACCAAAGTTGTGGAGTGGCTACAGACATTGGAAAAATAACAAAAGACTAGTACAGAACAGACAGGAGGAAGTCATATATGGGCACATCACAAAACAAAAAACAGATATCAGAGAAAGAGCGTATTAACAGTGTAGTATTATACACATATCTGATTATTGAAGCGTTGATTTTTGTCGCATACAGTCTGGAAGTTTTTAAGGGAAACCGGACTTGGGGTTATACGATAATACTGTATATTTTTATTTTTGTACCCATGATATTTAATGTTTTGGCATATATGAAAAAGAAGCGTGCAAAAATCATTAAATATTCTGTGGTTCTGGGATTTGGCATTATGTATATATATATTTTGATGACGACCCAGAACCAGACAGCATTTGTGTATGCGCTGCCGGTGATTATGATTGTCACGCTGTATAATGACACAAAATACAGTGCTGCTGTGGGAATCGTCACAGAGATAATCAATATTGTGCAGGTGGTATATTTTTACAATGCTGTGATTCCGGTGGGAGAAAGGAAAGAGTTTATCGTCACAGCAGAAATTGAGCTGATTATCATTTTGGTGATGTCCATATATTCGGTGTGGGTGTCTCATACCACAAATGCCATAAACAGTATGAAAATCAGCAGGATAGACTTGGAAAAACAAAACGCCATTACCATTCTTGCCAAGGTGGGTGATGCATCTGAGACCATGATTTCCGGTGTGACGGATATGACGGATAAGATGAATGATATGGAAGAGTCGGTGTTAGATACCAAACGCTGCATGGAAGAGGTGGTAAATGGTACGGAGGATAGCGCCCAGGCTATTGAAAAACAGCTTACCGATACCGAAGAGATTCAAAAGCATGTAGTGAAGGTAGAGGATGTTTCCCATACCATTGTAGAGAATGTGGATTCTACCAAGGAACAGATTGACAGGGGCAGGGATAATATCCGGGATCTTATGAATATAGTGGAACAGTCTGAGCGTTCAAATGAGCAGTTGGTTGCGGAGCTGAAGGACTTATCCAAATATACAGAGGACATGCAGGGAATTGTAGATGTTATCAATAATGTGGCAGACCAGACAGGACTTCTGGCAATGAATGCCAGCATAGAAGCGGCAAGGGCTGGAGAAGCAGGAAAAGGATTTGCGGTGGTTGCCACGGAGATATCCAATCTGGCAAACCAGACCACTACTGCCACAGTGGACATTGCGGAGCTGATACAAAATATTTCTGACAGACTGGACAGAGTGACCGGCTCCATAGATGTGTTGATTGAGGGAAATAAACATCAGATTCGTCAGGCGGGAATTACAGAGGGAAGTTTTGGGGAGATTGCAGGCAGTGTGGACAAGATTCAGGGAGAGTCCGACCGGCTTCTTGAGATGGTGGTTTCCCTGTCTCAGGCAAACAGCCGTATTGTGGAGAGTATCCAGACAATCTCTGCCATTATCCAGCAGGTAACAGCCAATTCCAGCCAGACCATTGAAAGCAGCCTGCATGATATTCAGGTGGTAGCAGACGTTAAGGGACTGGTGCAGATATTGAATGAGTCCGCAGAAAAGTTACAGGAGTTGAATTCCTAAATCTGCACACAGGCAGGAGTTTGGCTAGAGAGGAAAAAATATGGCATTATGGTTTGAAACAAAAGATAAAAAGCTACGGAATAAGGTGCAATATATTTTTACTTTAGCAGTAATACTGCTGGCGATTACATTTATTGTATATTATAGTTTTAGCTCTTTTTATATGATTACGAAAGAAGACGTTGTAAAAGTGGGTGAAAGCTCTATAGCAGAGGAGTCGGAAAAGTTAAACGACTATCTGCGGCAGGGGCTGGATGTGCTTCAGGTGACAGGGTTTGTTGTCGATGACATGATGGCAAAAGGGGCAACCTCCAAGGAGATTGAGGAGTTTTTGATAAACGAATCCCAACGGTATACCCAGGAGATTGATGAGAATTTTACCGGGCTTTATTGTGTGTTTGATGGTGAGTATCTTGACGGCACAGGCTGGGTGCCGGATGCGGACTATGTTCCGGAAGAACGTGTCTGGTATACGGATGCTGTGGCGGGCGGCGGTGAGCCAGTGATTGTATCTCCGTATCTGGACGTATACACAAACAGCATTATGATTTCAGTCAGCCAGCTGTTGTCGGATGGCAAGAGTGTGATTTCACTGGATATTGTAATGGACTCCGTACAGGCACTGGCAGAAAAGATTAATCTGGATGAGCAGGGATACGGCATTATTATTGATAATACCGGACTGGTGGTAGCCCATTCTGACAGCAGAGAAAAAGGGTTGAATTATTTAGAAAGCGAGGATGAACAGCTTCGCAATCTTGTGAAGAATGTATATGAGGCAGACGGGAAGTATTTTGAGATGGATCTTGATGGTGAGCACTGTACGGTGTTTTCCAGCGTGGTCCGTGAAACATGGTACACGGTGATGGTGGTGCGAAACGAAGAGTTGTTTAAACCCCTGCGGGTGACCCTGCTGCGGAATATTTTGTTATCTTTGTTGATTGTTGCCATTGTATTTTATTTTTGCAGGGACAGCTATAGACAAAAAAAGCGCGCTGGTGAGTATGCGGAGAGAATCTGGGATTATAAACAGACTTTGGAAGACCGTGTGCTGGAGCAGAACAGGGAGATTAAGGAGCAGACTACAAAGCTGGTGGATATGCAGCAAGGCGTTATAGAAGGCATGGCTACGCTGATTGAGAGCCGGGACGGAAATACCGGTATGCATGTTTTAAATACCAAAGAATATGTGTCTATGATGGTACATTATATGTACGACCATCACATGGATGAAGAGGAAATTGATTTAGAGTACATAGAAAATATCTGCAATGCCGCATCCCTTCATGACGTGGGAAAGATTAAAATTCCGGATACTATTTTAAATAAACCTGGGCGTTTTACTCCGGAGGAATATGAAATTATGAAGACCCATTCTGCCATTGGCGGGGAGATTGTTGCCGGGATTCTTGGCAAGGAGGCAGATCCGAAGCTTATACAGATATCCAGAGACATTGCTACCCATCACCATGAAAAGTGGAATGGCGAGGGGTATCCCGATGGACTGTCCGGAAAAGACATTCCTCTCTGTGCCAGAATCATGGCGGTTGCAGATGTGTTTGATGCGCTGGTATCTAAGCGGGTATACAAGGAGAGCATGCCTTCCCAGGCTGCCTTTGATATTTTGGAAAAAGATGCGGGTAGCCATTTTGACCCGGATTTGGTGCAGGTGTTTTTTGCAATCCGGGAAGATGTGGAGGCATATCTGAAAACACAAAACAAGGTGTTTCCCACTTGACAGGGTATTTTTCAGGTGCTAGAATAAGCAGAGATAAAAGCTGTGAATGTGTCAGTAGAAGGATGTTTTCTAACAGAGAGAGGAAGCCATCGGCTGCAAGCTTCCTTTAGTTCAGATATCTTTTGAATTTCCCACAGGAGCTTCTCTTTTGAACATGCAGTAGGAAGAGACGGATTGTGCACGTTACGCATACCAGAGAGCCTGTAAGTATTTGCAGGAAACGGGGTGGTACCGCGGTTTGATTCGTCCCCGATATGTAAAGGTACCGTTTATATTGTCTGATTGCGAACCTTTACAAACTGTTGTAGAGGTTCTTTTTTGTCTTATAAGAAGAGATTCTTTGGGATTCTTATAAAACAAAAAGCGCTCTATGTGGATGCGCACTTGCGCGAGCAGGAAATATGCAAAGGCAAAGTTAGGAGGATTATTGTGAAAGAAAAACTGGAAAAAATCATGAATGATGCGCTTGGTCAGATTGACGCATCGGAACAGCTGGATAAACTGACAGAGATTAAAGTGAATTTCCTGGGTAAGAAAGGTGCGCTTACCAGCGTGCTTAAATCCATGAAGGATGTGGCTCCGGAGGACCGTCCCAAGGTGGGTCAGATGGTTAATGAGGCGAGACAGACTATTGAGAACCGGCTGGCGGTAAAGAGAGAGACATTTGAGAAAAAACTCCGGGAGGAGAAGATTCAGAGAGAGACCATAGACGTGACACTGCCTGGCAGACGTCCGGTGCTGGGACACCGCCACCCAAATACGATTACGCTGGAAGAAGTGGAAAATATTTTCATCGGAATGGGTTATGAAGTGGTGGAAGGTCCGGAAATCGAATACGATTACTATAATTTTGAGGCGTTAAACATTCCGGATAACCATCCGGCAAAGGATGAGCAGGATACGTTTTATATTACCAGCAATATTCTGCTGCGCACCCAGACATCTTCCGTGCAGGTACATGAGATGGAAAAGGGAAAGCTTCCCATCCGCATGATTGCACCGGGAAGAGTGTTCCGTTCCGATGAGGTGGATGCTACCCATTCCCCCACTTTCCATCAGATTGAGGGATTGGTTATCGACAAAAACATTACCTTCGCAGATTTGAAAGGTACATTGCAGGAATTTGCAAAGAAACTGTTTGGTGAGGAGACAAAAGTAAAATTCCGTCCCCATCATTTCCAGTTTACAGAGCCAAGTGCAGAGGTGGATGTTACCTGCTTTAAATGCGGCGGCAAAGGATGCCGGTTCTGTAAGGGTTCTGGCTGGGTAGAGATTCTTGGATGCGGTATGGTGCATCCGAGGGTGTTGGAGATGAGCGGCATCGACCCACAGGAGTATACAGGATTTGCCTTTGGTGTTGGTCTGGAGCGAATTGCCCTGTTTAACTATGAGATTGACGATATGCGTCTGTTATATGAGAATGACGTGCGTTTCTTAAAGCAGTTTTAGATTAGGAGGTAAAGAAGATGAATACACCATTATCATGGATAAAGGCATATGTGCCAGAACTTTCCTGTACAGCCCAGGAATATACAGACGCCATGACCCTTTCCGGGACAAAGGTCGAGGGCTTTGTGGAGTTAGATGCAAACCTGGATAAAATTGTGGTCGGCAAAATAAATAAAATTGAGAAGCATCCGGATGCGGATAAGCTGATTATCTGCCAGGTGCAGATTGATGAAGATGGCAGCCAGGTGCAGATTGTAACCGGAGCGCCCAATGTAAAAGAAGGCGATAAGGTACCGGTGGTACTGGATGGAGGACGCGTGGCGGGAACCCACCATGACGGAGCGAAGGAAGGCGGTATCAAAATCAAGAAGGGCAAGCTGCGCGGCGTGGAGTCCTTTGGTATGATGTGCTCCATTGATGAGCTTGGCTCCAACACGGATATGTACCCGGACGCTGCAGAGGACGGTATTTATATCTTAAGTGATAATCCGGAGTATGCGAAGGCGCCTTGCGGGGCAGATGTACCGGAACTTCTGGGGTTGCGTGATGTGGTATTTGAGTATGAGATTACATCCAACCGTGTGGATTGCTTTGCGGTTACCGGCATTGCCAGGGAGGCAGCTGCAACCTTTGGAAAACCCTTTGTACCCCCGGTGGTAACAGAGACTGGAAATGCAGAGAATGCAGCAGACTATGTTTCTGTTGAGGTACAGGATGCAGAGCTTTGCCCCAGATATGTGGCAAGAGTGGTAAAGAATATTCAGATTGCCCCGTCCCCGGAGTGGATGCAGAGAAGGCTGGCGGCAGCGGGAATCCGTCCCATTAATAATATTGTGGATATTACCAACTATGTCATGGAAGAGTTCGGCCAGCCCATGCATGCTTATGATTTAGATAAGATTGCCGGGAAAAAAATTGTGGTACGCCGTGCAGAAAACGGCGAGATATTCCAGACTTTGGACGGACAGGAGCGCACGCTGGATGATACTATGCTGATGATTTGTGATGAGGAAAAGGCAATCGGTGTGGCAGGTATCATGGGTGGTGAAAATTCCAAGATTACCGATGACGTTACGACAATGTTATTTGAGGCGGCATGTTTTGACGGAACCAATATCCGTCTGTCCGGCAAAAAATTAGGTATGCGCACCGACGCCCAGGCGAAGTTTGAAAAGGGCTTAGACCCCAACAACGCCATGGACGCCATCAACCGTGCCTGCCAGCTCATAGAGGAGTTAGGCGCCGGAGAAGTTGTGGGCGGTGCTGTGGATGTATACAGTAAAGTGAAAGAGCCGGTGCGGGTGCCCTACGACGGGGATACGATTAATGCCCTTCTGGGTACAGACATTGACGAAGAGACCATGATCGGTTACTTTGAAAAGATTGATTTGATGGTGGACAGGGAGAAAAAAGAGGTTATCGTTCCTACCTGGCGACAGGATTTGGAGAGAATGGCGGACATGGCAGAGGAAGTGGCAAGATTCTATGGCTATGACAACATCCCCACTACTTTGCCATCCGGTTCGGCTACCACCGGCGGCTTGTCCTACAAGATGCAGATTGAAAAGAAAGCGAGAGAAGTTGCAGAGCGTCTGGGCTTTAACGAGGGAATGACCTACTCCTTTGAGAGTGCCAAGGTATTCGATAAATTGCTGTTAGGCGAAGACCATGAACTGCGTCAGGCAATCAGGATTGCCAACCCATTGGGCGAGGATTTCAGTGTTATGAGGACGTCTGCACTGGGCGGTATGCTTACTTCCCTGGCAACCAATTATAACCGCCGGAACAAAGATGTACGCCTCTACGAGCTGGCGAATGTGTATCAGCCAAAGGCACTGCCGCTGACAGAGCTTCCCGATGAGCACATGCAGCTGACCCTGGGAATGTATGGAGAGGGCGATTTCTTCACCATGAAGGGGCTGATTGAGACATTGTTCGAGACCATGGGATTGACCGGGACGACAAAATATGACCCGGCAGCAGGGATTCCGTACCTGCACCCGGGACGGCAGGCAAAGGTCATATATGACGGCAGGGAGATTGCATATCTGGGAGAGGTGCATCCGGAAGTGCTGGACAATTACAATATTGGTGAGCGCGCCTATATTGCAGTGATTGATATGAGAGACGTCACGGAGCTTGCAAGATTTGATGTGAAGTACACCGGCGTTCCCAAGTTCCCGGCAAGTACCCGTGACATCAGTATGGTAATGAAAAAGGAAGTGCTGGCGGGAGACATTGAAGAACAAATCCGTAAATGCGGCGGCGCACTGTTGGAGGGATGTCAGCTGTTTGACATTTATGAGGGTGAGCAGATTGAGGAAGGACACAAGTCCATGGCATATAAAATCGTGTTCCGTGCCAAGGACAGAACCCTTGAGGATAAGGAAATCAATGACATTATGGAAAAATTATTTGCAAAACTTGGAAAAATGGGTGTGGAACTTCGCAAATAATTCTTTACTATTCTACAACACTAGTATATAATAACTGGTAGTTAGGATGCGGGCTGTTTTCGTAACAGCCCGTTTTTCCTTAGAAATATGAAACAGGATGGTGCGAGCCGTTGACGTTATCAAAGGGGAAAAAACGTGTAGTCCGGGGAATTGCCTGGGTTTTGTTTATTACGTATATTGTGGCGCTGGTGTATTTTTTGTTCTTTTCCGAACAGATGGGCAGAATTCCCAGCAATGAATATAAATACAGTTTAAAGCCGTTAAAAGAGATTAGAAGATACCTTACCTATATTGACCAGCTGGGATTATGGTACGTGTTTTTAAATCTGGCGGGAAATGTGATGGCATTTGTGCCTTTTGGATTTGTCCTGCCCGTCATTACCAGATACCGGAAGTTTTATCAGGTGTTTTTTCTCAGCATGGAATTTTCACTGATTGTGGAGATTATCCAGCTGGTGTCCAAGGTGGGGTCTTTTGATGTGGATGATATATTGTTGAATACGCTGGGAGGAGTATTGGGTTACCTTGTGTATCAGATTGTGTATCATGTATTTGTGCGCAGTAAGGGTGAATGAACAAAGTTTGGTGGTTTATGACGACATATTCGGTATCATTGAAAGTGTATTCGGAGAGATAAAAGGATGTACCAGCATGCCAGTGCGTTTGGAGGAATGAAGAAGATGGCGAAAAAGCGGAGAAAATCGGTGGTAGATAATTTAAAACTGACGGATAAAACCCATCCGTGGCAGGGAATTGTTTCGGTGATATGCCTGGTCATCTGTGTGTGGGGCTTTGTGATGCTGTGTGCAGCATCCAGCCGGACAAAGGGCAATGGAACTTTGTTTGCCATGGGACTGGGCGGTATGGGATGTTTTGTCGTGAGCATTGCAGGGTTTGTCCTGGCGGTGCAGGCATTGAGGAGGGAGGAAATCCGGTATCTGTTTCCCAATATCGGCGCCATAGGAAATGGAATTATGCTGATAATCTTCATGCTTCTTTACGGCGCGGGGATTTATATGTAGGGGTGATGGGAAAATACTTTCTAATCAAAATATCAGAATCTACTTTATAAAAAACCAAAACAGACCTTTACAGGTAAGACACATTGTCGCTGGTATGTAAAAGTCTGTTTTGATTTTTTTTAAAATATTTAAGAAATTCGTAAGGTCTATGTCCCCTGTGTTATGGTAATATATCAAATAGGATATTTTTGTAAATGATGAAACACAGGAGGTTTCTGTATATGGACAATGAGATGTTTCAGATTTTGGTTGCAGATGATGATAAGGAAATTGCAGATTTAGTGGAGCTGTATCTGGTGAGTGACGGATATCAGGTCTGCAAGGCATATGGCGGCAAGGAGGCATTGCAGCTGTTCCATGCGAAAAAGATTGATTTGGCGATTTTGGATATTATGATGCCGGAGATGGACGGGATGCAGGTATGCAAAGCCATTCGCAGAGAGAGTACCATACCGATTATTATGCTCAGCGCTAGAGACGGAGATGTAGATAAGATTGGCGGGCTGCGAAACGGAGCGGATGATTATATCACCAAGCCCTTCAATCCGCTGGAGCTGGGAGCCAGGGTGCAGTCCCAGATGCGGCGGTGTACAGAGTTTAACAAGGCGAAGGCACCCCAGGGAACGGTCATGCTTGACAATCTCACGATTGACTATGAGACCAGACAGGTGTTGGCGTATGGGAAGAGTGTAAAATGTACTCCCAGGGAGTTTGACATTCTGTATATGATGGCGTCCCATCCAGGTAAGGTATTTCGCACCGATGAGTTATATGAGGCGGTCTGGAAGGAAAAATGCTTTGAGGCCAGCAACACAGTCATGGTGCATATACGGCGTTTGCGGGAAAAGATAGAGAGGAACCCAAGAAAGGCAGAGATTATACAGACTGTCTGGGGCGTGGGTTACAAGATTGGATAGACACAGAATCATATTTGAAAAAAATTTTCGACTGAGAATTGTGTGGATTAGTGTGTGCAGTCTGGTTCTGGCGGCGGCAACAGAGGTGTTAGGAATTTGTCTGTTGTATCTGGTCAGTGTGAAGATGGGGCATAAGGACCGGTCTCTGGGTAAAGGACCAAAGGCATGGAAACTCTATGAGAGCCAGAGCAGCTATGACAGAGTGGTGAACCGTCTGGTAAGACCTATGAGCAAAGAAGCTTTCATAATAGCAGTTGTTACAGTTTTCATTGTAGGACTTATTTTGTTTACGCTGTATTTTTTGCTCTTAACCAGAAAGCTGAAACGGGATTTAAAGGAGATTGTAAGGGGAATCCACAGTGTAACGGACGAAGAAGAGATACACGCCATACAGATAGACAGACAGGATGAGATTGGCATGCTGGCAGATGCGGTCAACGATATGACTGTGAAGATGCAGCGGCTTATGCGGATAGAGAGGGACAAATAACAGACTAAAAAGGATTTGATTGCCAGCGTGGCACACGACTTGCGGACACCGCTGACTTCCGTAATCGGATATCTGGAACTTGCCTCGGCAAGAGATAAATACGATGAGGAAAAACGTCAGAGGTTTGTGGAGATTGCCACGGATAAAGCCCATCGTTTGTCAAATTTGACAGAAGATTTATTCTCCTATACGAAGTTAGCTTCCGGAGAGATTAGCGTAAAACGGGCAGAAATTGATGTGGTACAGCTGGTCTGTCAGATGATTGAGGAGTTTTTTCCGCTGTTTGAGGAGGAACGGCTGGAATGCGAATACCGTTCCAATATAAACAGTTGTGTTTTAGAGGTGGATGGGGAGTTGATTGCAAGGGCGGTGCAGAATCTTATAAGCAATGCCATTAAATACGGCAAGGATGGCAAGCGGATTCTGCTGGATATAGAAAAGTCGCCGGGACAACTTATGATAATGGTGACGAATTTTGGTAAAATCATTCCAAAAGAAAGCCTGGAACTGATTTTCGAGAAATTTTACAGGGTGGAGGAGAGCCGGAGCACAGAGACAGGGGGAAGCGGGTTAGGTCTTAACATTGTCCGGGAGATTGCCGTTTTGCATGGCGGTAAGGTAGAGGTGGAGAGCGGGATTCAGGGAACCCGTTTCCGGATGTATCTGCCGGTAACGGAAGAGAACGAGAAAGGTGGAAAAGATGATGAAGAATAGTTGGAGACGATGGGGGATACTGGCGCTGATGCTGACAGCGGTTCTGATTGTTGGCTGTGGGAAGAAAAACAACAGCACCAATAAAAGTGATACTGGATTTACTGCAGGGGATATTACGGTAGATATCCAGGAGAGCCCCATATCTACGGTGAAGTTTGGCAGATATATGGAGGTGCGCAGCCAGGTAACCAATACGGGGAAGGATTTTTCCGGTATGCTGCAGGTGATTATTCCGGTTTCCGCTGATAAGATGATGTACCGGAAGACCATTAGCGTTGCCCAGGGAGAGACGAAGAATATCTCTATTATCATTCCGGTGTGTGTTTCGGGAACCAGTGTGATGACGTTGCAGCTTTGTGATGCAGAGGGAAAAAAGCTGGGACAGCACAAGTTTAATCAGAGGGTCACAAGAGAGTCTACGGTTAACGTGGGAATTGTGGGAACGGGCACAGATGACCTGGGATACCTCATGCAGGGAAATATAACTACATTTTATCTGAAAGACGGGGTGCCGGAGGATTACCGTGCCATGGATAGCCTGGATATTCTGTTGATTAACAACGAGAGCACGGAAGAGTATACGGAAAATCAGATTGCGGCGATTCAGAATTTTGTGGATAAAGGCGGCACGCTGCTGCTGGGAACG